>JAATVJ010000209.1 GCA_014523515.1 Nitrososphaerales archaeon TH1177
CAAAATATATTATTGGAATAGAAACAATAGATGCAAGAAGAAGACGAATAAAATCTCTTCTATTATAATTTTTCTCTTCTTTAGTATTTTCTGTTATTGTTTGTTGTTGTGGGTAAAGCTTCTGTTCTACTTTATCTTTTGGTTTTCTCAAAAACAATGGAAAAATCAATCCATATGCTATTTGTGATGGAATAAGAGAAAGAATGATTAGTTGAATAGAAATTGTTTGAGATCCACTCCTAACTTGAATTATTGTTAATAAAAGAATAGAAATTAATACTAAAATTCCGTAAGTTAATGTAAAAGAAGATATAGCTCTGGGTATGTATTGATTCAAATTAAATTTGTCATATGATTTACCTAAAAGAATTCCAAATAGACCAAAGATTATTGTATTAACTATTATTGATCCAATAAAAGTAGAATATTTAGCAAGAGGACCCAAAGATTCTATTGCTTGGGATTCAAACTCTCCAGGAGTTAGTGAAAATAATGTTTGTGATGCAAGCTCAGGCAGAAATAATCCCCCAGCAAATACTTTGAGGATGATTGATATAGATATAGATACAAGTCCTGCAACAAGTCCAGCAGAGAAGGAAAATAAAACAGAACTATGTCTCTTTGACACATAATTTATTATAGAATAAATGATTTAAGTTTTCTTTTTTTAGATATGTTTTGAAAATATAAATTAATTAATTAATTAAAAAGGACTGTTATTATTAACAATAATAAAATAGTCTTTGTTCTATCGTTCTTTAATCACTTTTTATATTAAGAAATATTCTATACCTATTTCGTCTTCTTGTTTTCTTCTTTCATCTTATTTATCATAAACATCATATCTGCCAACTCGTGTTCATGCATTTTTATATAATTACTAGTCATATTCAATTGCATTAATGCTCCATCGATATTATTATCCTCAAGATCCATGATTGCTTCCATTAAATGCATTTTAGCGTTATCCAATGATGAACCAAAAGTCATGTTGCTTCCTGGCAACATCATACTCTTATTTCCATTATTTATTAATTCATTGTCATAGGGAGGAATAGTAGTGGTAGTTACAGAATCTTCATTTAAAGCCAATGCTTTGATAGAAAGAGAATTTGTCAAAATTAATACTAAAACAAAGATTATTAATGATGTCATTTTTATTAATGCAAATTCTTCTCTCTTTTTCATCATTTAGCAATTTGAAAAATTATTATTTAAAGAATGCTATTTACTAGAATTATGTTAAATAACGATACACGCATTTCTAATCCACGAGATTAATTTGATTTTTGAAAAAGATATACTATGATCATTAAGATTCAATTCGTTGGTTATTAAAGCATTTGTTCGTTAAAAACATGTTATTCTACAATATTAATACTCTATCTTGATGAATTGTTAGGTTTCAAAAAAATAGCATATTTTAAACTAATAATACTTTATAATTAAAAGTGCTGTGTTGCATAACTCACTATTCCTAACACATTTAGCTAACCTGTTATGCTAATATTACGTGAGAAATTGGAAGAGATATAATGAATCTCTAGTAAAGAGAGGAGAGATATTACTTTGTTTTGATGTTATAGATAATTGAGATATTGAATTAGAGAAGATGAATAAAAGTAAGGAAGGTAGAAAATTTGTATATCCAGATTCATTCATCAAACTATTGGGGTACATGAGAGCATATTTTCATTTGCCATACAGACAAACAGAAGGTGTAGTACGAGCTCATGCTACAAACACAGTACAATCAATTCCATCATATAGTAACATTAGTAGAAGAATAAACAGATTAGATATCAAAATAAATACTGATGATCGTCATGTAGCAAATGATGACTATTTTGTAATTGCAATTGATTCTACTGGAATAAAGGTATCAAACAGAGGAGATTGGATTAGACACAAGTGGAATGTCAAAAGAGGATATCTAAAGATACATGTAGCAGTTGACATAAAAAGAAAGAGAATTTTATCTTTGCAAGTAACCAGTGAACAAGTACATGATGGAAAAATACTACCTGAACTAGTAGATGATATAACAATAAAGCAGAATAAGATGGTGG
>JAATVJ010000210.1 GCA_014523515.1 Nitrososphaerales archaeon TH1177
ATTATAACGATAGTTAAAATACAACATAATAATAAAGAAAATAATGTAATTTCTATACTATCTTTATACATTTTATACCTAATATTTACCTATCTATTGTCTATATATAATAAATATCAAAGAAAATTGGAGAAATTAGTTATCATATATGTTTCTTATTGTCCTTAAGTTACTATTATTAATTATAGTCTGTTTCTTTAAAGAATTAGGAAATTGATTCATCATATTCAAAATCAACTTTCATATAATGTAAAATAATCAAGAATATTTCCATCATTTGTATTAAATTGACCTATAAGTTTTTTACCTTGATTTGACAATTCTAAATTAAGAAATCCATGTTTACTTTCTTGAATAACATGATAATAATGCGTTTCTTTAACTGGATCCAATTTATCACCTGCAGTTCCTACTGATAGAAAGACTATGCCATTAGTAGGTGGATATTCATTCTGGTGATCTAGTGCAATTATAGGATTTGGTATATCCGATTTATCATTTATTAACTCTTCATTCTCATTATATAGAATTGGATATGTTCTTTCGTAATACTGATTGTGACTAGATAAAACTAGATCAACATCATGTATTTGAAATAATGGTTGATAGACATCTCTAAGATCATTTGCTTCTTTCTTGTCTTGTTTGGTTGAATAAAGAGGTTTATGTTGATGAACTATAACCCAGTCAATATTTGGATTCTTTGAGGTTTTCTCTAAATCACTTTTAATATATTCATATTGTTTACTTCCTATTTCAAAAGGGTGTTCTGTAGACATACTTATAAAGTGGACATTTTTAAAGTCATAAGAATAATAAGGATTTTCTAGTTGATGGTAGTCAACAATCTGTTTGTAAATCTTTGCAAATTCAGCATCATGATTTCCTACTGCAATTTTCATCTTATCTTTTAATTTTTCTGACATGTCAATCCAGCAATCTGCTGATTTTACATCCTTAACATGATCTCCTGTAGTAATTATCAAATCAGGATTAGCATTTAAAACATTTTGAATTGTCCTTTCTGTTTCATCATTGCAGTACCAATCACCTGCTGCTACTATGTTATATTTTTTATCAACAAATAGCAAGGTAGAGTCATAACTGGAGGATTTAATATTATCTTTTGAAGCATTAATATTTTTAGTGTCTAACGAAATAACTAAAACTATTGTAGATATTACTAATAATAGAAATACAAATACATTCAGAATAGAAATTTTCTTTAGTTTCATAATATTCTTCTATTAGAAAGTTAAATTTTGATATTAATAAAATAATTGATACAAGTCTTAAAGTGAGAAGAATTAGAGAGATGAAAGAAATTTATTCGTTTAGGTACTTGTACCACTACTATCAATAAAACATCAGGAGGGATAAGAATGGATGAACTAGAAGATAAAAAATCATTACATAGTAATATTGATCGCATATTAAAATTCATCCATGAAAGACCTGCATGCCATCTTAGACAAATTAAAAAGGATTTAAATATTTCTATGGGTACTGTTCAACATCATCTTAATAGGTTAGAGAAAGATGGAAAAATAACAGCTGTTAGAAACGGATTGTACAAGTATTATTTCCCAATAGGCATGTTTCATACAAATGAGAGAAATCTATTACAAATTCTAAATCAAGAGACTGCCAGAGATATTCTATTTTTCATAGTAGAGAAAAAAAATCCTTCACAATCTGATATTGTTAATTCCATCGGAATATCTAGTGCTGCTGTAAATTGGCATATTTCTCGACTAATTGAATTAAATTTAATTAATGAAAATAAAGATGGAAAATTTAAAAGATACAGATTAACAACAGATCCAAAATATTTAATAGCATTAATGAAGAATTATTATCCTAATATTTGGAATATATGGAGTAGTAGAATAGCAGAGACATTTCTTTCATTATCTCAAATTGATAAAGAATAACATAAGAGATGGAAAAAAATATCATCTTCCACCACAATTTATATCAATCTTTATAAGAAGTAATTATATAACGAATAAAGAATGTTTGAATCTATTAATACTGATGAAATTATAGAAATAATCGTCGGTATTTTTGCATTATTTTTATTTGCTCTTTCTATTTCAGCCTATAGAATTATTAAGTTAAAAAAAATGATTTTTGCTATAGCCGCTTTTGGATTATTTGCAGTTGAATCATTTATTGATTATCTAGAAGATGTTTTACCATCATTTGATGCCCCTTTTATAGACATATTATTGGCAATTATATCTCTTGCAATATTAATATTATTCTTCTTAGCATTTGTTAAAAGGAAATAAATATCAACAATCCTTATTTATTTATTTTATTTAGAAAAAAACTATCAAATACTATATCAATACCATACCCAATTATTATATTATAATACAAGTATTTAATTGAAAATGAATTATTGTTCGTTAACTAAGAAAATATATTAACACTTGTATCAATTTGCTTATTTATATATCATGTATCATATAGATTAATGAATAAACAACAACAAAAATTATCATACACTAGTTTGATGGTAATAACAATAGCAATGACAGCAATATTTGTTTTACCAAATGTGATCTTGTCATCAAATGCACAAAATGCATCAACTAATTCAATAGACGTAGAATCAGTTAAATCACTTTTAGATCAAGCAGTAGAAACGCTTAACAAAGGAGATACCACTACAGCACTACAACAATTAGATAAAGCCGAAGATGCATTAGATATAGAGGAAGATAAATTAGAAGCAATGCTAGGCGTCAATCCATAAACTATAAAAACTAAATAACTCAATTTCCTCTTTTTTTAATGTAATAACAAAAGAAATTGTTCAAATGACTTATTTTATAGAATATAATTTGTTCACTATGAAACTAGT
Organism: Nitrososphaerales archaeon TH1177; assembly: GCA_014523515.1. GTDB lineage: Archaea > Thermoproteota > Nitrososphaeria > Nitrososphaerales > Nitrososphaeraceae > TH1177. The sequence continues at coordinate 2,873 of JAATVJ010000210.1, forward strand.
AGTAATATACTTTTATTTTATTATAAATATTTACAAATTATTAATACAAGTCTTTAAATGAGATATTATTATGTCTACATATAACAAGCATTATAATTAGATAGTTGTACCACATGAGTTTTATATGATAATCTTATATGAATTTAGTTGAACAACTTTCAATATATTGATAAATTAAAAATTTCAAATCAAATAAATAATTCAAATTTTTATTATATATTAAACTTTATTTTTAAACATTTCTTTCAAATGGTCTATAAATTATTCTTAGATATTTTAATTATTTTAATTTTGTAAAATGCTTAAAAAGTGAATACACAATGAAATACATTTTTTGGATATTTTTTTTTCTGCAATATTGTTGTCAGTTTTGACAATAAATTTTAATCAGATTGTATATGCTCAAGATTCATCTTTAAATAATAATAATACTAACAAAATTAATCAAGAACAAAATTCTCAATCTCAATATATTAAATTTAGTTACAAATCAGAACCATTTCTAATATTAAACGGAACCGATTTTATAGATATTTCTCATAATGATAAACTTTTCATAATTTTGCTACTGCAGCATGGATTAAAACTAATCAATCTACATTATTAGATTCTGCTCATATTGTCAATAAAGGTGGTTTCAATAAAGAGGATAAAGGTGAAAATATGAATTATGGTATTTGGCTGTCAAGAAATGGAAATATTCAAGGAGGATTTGAAACTGAATCCGGGGGAAACTATGAAGTAAATTCTACTGCAAGATATAATGATGGAAAATGGCATTTTATTTTGTTATCGAATAATGGAACTATCTTAAGACTAGATATAGATGGTAGAAAACAAATACTCACTAAACAGACAAATGGTGCAATTCCTGATTCTACTGGAGAACAACCATTAAGAATTGGAGCAAATTCTCTAGAAGAAGACAAATTTTTTACTGGCTATATAGATGAAGTTAGAGTATGGAATAGAGGATTAACAGATGAAGAAATAGCACAAATTTATACTAATGATACTTTTAATACAATAGGACAGAGCGTATACCAAGATTTTAAAGAAACTGATATTAGTAAAATGCCTGTAGATGCTAGTAAAACAACAACAACACCAACAATACCAATAACAACAGACACTACTTTCAATATTGCGGTTGTTGCTGATTGGGGATGTACAGAAGATACAAAAAAGACAGCAGAAAACATACGAAATAAGGATCCTGAAATTGTAATTGCAGCAGGAGATCTAAGTTATGATGATTCTTCGGCTTGTTGCTTTGAAATAATAGCACCATTTAAATCAAAGATGAAGATAGCCATGGGAGATCATGAATATAGCGATACTATTGGTGGGCCAATAGGTATTGTCAATGAATATCTGAAGCCTTTGAATTTAACAAAAACATATTATTCTTTTGATTTGAATAATGTACATGTTACTGTTATAGATCCACATATTTATTATGGTTCTACATCCGATCAATATCAATTTATTGAACAAGATTTAAAAACTGCTTCTACCAATCCAAAAATAGATTGGAGATTTGTTGTTGAATCTAGACCATTATATACTTCACCTTCTAAACATCCTGCAGATTCTACTATTCGAGATATTTTTCATCCTCTTTTTGATAAATATGGTGTTGATTTAGTATTTAATAGTGACAATCACAATTATCAGAGGACTTTTCCATTAAAATATAATAGCAATGCTGATAGTTCAAATCCAATAATAGTAGATAGAAGTCAAACTAATTATAATAAAGATCAACCTGGACAAATTTATCTAATAGTTGGCACTGCAGGAAAATCTCTTTATGATATCAAAAAACAAGCACCTTTTGTTGCAAAACAAAGTCACGACCACTTTGGTTTTTTAAATATCGATATTAATGATAAAATTATAAAAGGAACTTTCTATTCGAATGAAAATGATAATATATTAGGCAATAATAATAACAATAATATAGTAGATCAATTTACAATTTTGAAAACGAATTAATCCAGTTACTAACCAATTTTGGTATATCTTAGATATTGCATCTCTTGAGAGATTAATATCAGTTTTGCAATTGTCTCGTCGGGTTGCGAGGCATTTTTGCCTCTAATTCATAACAAAATAGTTGTTTATAAATTACAAAATACTTGCAAAAAATAGATTTATAGGCTAGAGTATGTTCTTAAAAGAAAACGAAGTTGAAGTAGGGAATATAGGATAATAGTAAAAATTTATTTAATTAAACAAGTTAGTATACAACTTGGAAATATATAATTCTCGTAGTAAAATAAATTAGTAATTCATTATGTTTAGTTTGTTTGCTTCTGTAGATGTAATATTGTTCCTATTGTATTTGAGGATAACCAAGTATTACTACCAATAAAAATTGTTACATAATGATCAGATAACTAAAAAATGTCATTACAGGATACTAATGCAAAGAAATACAATTGTCAATGTGGAGAATCTTTTAGTTCAGTAGAAGAACTAAACGAGCATAATCACAAAGCACATTAAACAATTAAAATTTTCCTATCATATTTTTTGAGTCTAAAACATTTGTTTATTTGAGATGATTCTATATATTGTTTGAATAATACTTGAAGACAATTTGAATGTAATATCTAAGTATTCATAACAAAGCCTACTACAGGCTATGACAACTTAATTTAATAATACTATTTAATCATCAAATATTCTATAACCAATAAATAGTATCAATATTAAAAATAATAGTCTTGATTCAACAAACAAAAAATGGTTTCAATTATGCACCTTTACCATTGAGAATAATAGCAGGAATTGGATTTATGATGCATGGTCTTCCCAAACTACTCGATATACCAGGTACTCAGAATTCATTTACGAATATGGGTTTACCACCAGACTTAGCAATCATCATAGGTCTTTTAGAATTCATAGGTGGATTGGCTATTTTACTAGGTATCTTAACAAGAATTGCAGCAGGATTATTAGCAATAGATATGATAGGTGCTATTCTATCAGTAAAGTTATCAAAGGGATTTATTGGAGGATATGAATTAGATTTATTGTATCTTACAATAATGATAAGTTTAATGATAACTGGACCAGGAAGTTTCTCAATTGAGAAAAATATTCTTAAAAGAGAAATCTATCCAAAGGCACCGAAATACTCAATAAACGAAAAAGAAGACAAATAAAATTAAAGTATTTTAAATTCACTTTTATTTATCATATTTTAATGAGTTTTTAATTAGATTATTTTATTAAAAAAATCGATATAGACGCAAACAATAGTTAGAAACAGTTATGATAACAAATTAACTTAACCATCTCTTTAAGTCGATAGATTTTTACTGCTTTCTATTAGAGATATTAAATTTTAATCTATTATAAAAAAATTTTATTGTTTTTTTAGTGACTAATTTAATCAATACTATTAAAATAAAAATTATTATTTCAAACTTTTAGTTTATTTATTTATTTCTAACAAAAGAATAAGAATCTCAACTAGAGCATATTACATATCTATCTCATATTTTGTATACATCGGTTGATGCAATACCTATGAATTGCAAGCAAGCAACTTATTAAATAAAATTATAAGTCAATTATATAAAATTACAATAAAAAAATTAGTGGCTGTAAGATCTCCTATTTTCTTCGCAAGTTAAAGTAGTTTTTAATTCCATCGTTATAGTTGAATTTTTGTGCAAGTTCTATTGATTTGTTAAAGGTTTCGGTATATTCCACTATAAACTCATGTAATGTTCTGGTATTGTTAATTGTATTATCTATAATATTTTGGTTAATCTTGTTATATAAATTAAAAGTTTGTTCTGGTATCACAAAATTATTCCAATAAGATTTGTTGTTGGATGTATCATTGATAAATTTGGAAAATGCTGATTGATAAATATTAAGTATATTATTTTGTAATTCAATATAGTTGTTTGAGATTGATTGGATTGTGTTGATGGTCTTTTGTTGATATCTATTTGTAGTATCGATACTTTTTTCAATGATCTCATGATTTATTTTTTGATATTCATTGAAACTATTGTTATCTTTGTTTGCAGTATTGGAAATAGTGGATGTTGTTGTATTTTCTAATTGTTGTTTTTGGTGATCTACAATTCTCTCTGTTCCTTTCTTTAAGTTTTTAATTTGCTTAGTATTGTTTTCAGTTGTCCGATTTGACATGGTAACAATTTTTTGGAATATCATTGTTTATAAATTATAATAATTTAGAAAATTAAAAGTAAGATCTTGGTTTTTTATTCAAAATATTTGTAAAAAATTGAGTGAATAAATTTTCTAATGAATTGTCAATAAATTATTAATGGAATTTATTAAAAAATTAGAATTATAATAATAATAATAGTAGTAGCCATCCTGATTCTTTTCTAATTATATTCAAGTCTCCATAAGGTTTATCAAATCTTAAAGCTAAATTCTAAATCTAATTTTATGCTTTTGTAATATTCTGAAATAAATTAAACTCTTTCAAAGAATCACTAATTTCTAGAGATGTAATAGCAAGTTAATTTTTACTTGACTATTTATAAGACTATTCTGAACTGATATTCCTGTTTTTGCTCAATAAGGACGTTACTAAAGAATCATGACTGGTGAATATTTTATTAGTTATTTAATAAATCATTAATTATTCTAATTAAATCTTAATTTTCTACAAGTTTTCTAATAAAAGTGTATAGTTGGGAAAACTTATGTACAATATCAAATATGGTTTCGGCTGCTGTCAGAAAACATATTTTTGATTTAATATCCCTTTTTTTATCTCTATATAACTGAATCCCATTAATATATGGTATTTTTATATCTATGACTATTAAATCATAGAAAGTAGATTTGAATTCATTGAGTGCTAAAATAGGATTGCAATAGTAATCTACTATGAATCCATTATTTTCTAAAACTACCTTTAGCATTAGACAAATATCTAATTCATCATCAACAACCAATATTCTTTTTTTATTATTAGGAGTAATAGCATTAGTTTGTATAATTACTATTAAAATTATTTGTTATAATAATTATGAATATTTTTTTATAACATATCAATATATAAAAAAAATCTATTTAGCTATATCTTATATTGCATATATTATTAATTGTTGTACTTGCATAGATAGGTAACAGATTCACTTACCAACATGGGTAACACTTTCTTTTATCTGCTTGATTATCTTTTTACTACTGGAATTATTTAATCTTCCTTTAGAAAGGAACATTTCCAATGGAGTATAACCATTG
>JAATVJ010000211.1 GCA_014523515.1 Nitrososphaerales archaeon TH1177
AGATAAATAATTTTATCAACTTTGAAATTTTATATTTTATTTTTATATTTTATTTTTTTATATGACCCCACAATAAAAACACTAGTAGAGATATTTATCTTCTTCTTTTGGATAAATATAAAGTAGATTTAGATTTACAAAATCTGATAATTGGGTCTTAAGTGATCTATCTAAATTGGAAGTCAAATTGAAATGTGAATTCAATGCAAGTAAAACTGATATAATAGATGAAAAGTCAAAAATGATTTCATCCTAGAAGAACACATCAAAATCAAGGATATCTTTTATATTAATAATAATGATCATTATAATTTACTAAATTAGGTAAAGTAATTGGAGAAAATATAAAAATTATAGAATCTAAAACATTTTTGATTGATCTAATCATTTGATGATATAGCCAATCTTTTTCTTTTGTAATTTGTGAATCTTCTAAAAAAAAATCTCCTATACTTAATGTGTAGAGATTAGTTTTTTAAAATTTATATAATTAAATTTGTAGAAACAAAAAGAAATTCCTTTAAAATGACTAATACCATCAAAGTATGAAAATGGAAAACGTTTTCTTAAAGATATAGAATTATTATATAAAGAAATAGACGATTAATTATATTACCGATAATATTAACTCTAAATCCTGTACATATGGATGCGGATTACAAATCTATTGGAAAACCAACTAATGAATATTGGGAACTAAACATTAAAAAGAAGGATATATATCCTAATAGTGTAACAAATAAAAAAAGAAATTTTTATTTATTTAATTGGATAAATATACCAGATTACGTTATTTTCTGATGAAATACAATTTACTCCAACAATTTCACTTTGTTGAGTTGTTAAGGAAGCATCACATTGGGCTCCATTTATACCATCATTAACTATCTTTTCAATTTGCTCTTCTAATTGCTGAGATGGTGCTAAACTAATTTCTTCTAAAAATTCTTCTTCTATTTTGACTGAATTATGACCTACAATAGCAGATACGATCTTGGTAGAATTATCTACATTTCCTACTGTTCTTTGTCCAAATACCAAAATATAGTTTTTCTCTTCCTCAGTAGTTGGGCTTTCTCCAATATTTTGTGCGTTGGCTTGTTGTTGTTGTAATGCTATACCACCAGCATTACTTAATAGAATCAAAGACAGAATTATGCTCACAAATATATTAAATAAATTCTTCATAATTGTGAGAATTATTTTAGTATAGTATTAAAGTTTTATTAGTTTGTAACAAACATTTTTTATACTTATAGATAATTGGTAAGATTCACGGTTCGCAATCTCATATTGTTGCTCAAGATAATACTTTACAATTAATCGTATATTATGAAGTTCCTGAAGGTATGAGAGATGAAGTAAAAAGTAAGTTTGAAAACACTACTACTAAATTATCTTATAAAAATCCAACACTGATTTAATATTAATATGGTGCTACTTTTAAATTGAAATCAGCAATACCAAATTTGTCTACAGTAGCGGTATCACAATCGCGATAATTATTTTCATCAAAATTTTCTATGCATGCAGTAACTTTAACAATAGTTCACAATCATCATCATCGCCATCACCCTCTAGTAACAAACCAGAAGTCGTATTCCATGCAAAGTATCTAGGCGGACATAAAGCATATCCAATTAGAAAAGCGATGGATGTTAAAATCATTGTATTTCCAGATAGAATAGAAATAGAAAAATTATTTTTCTACATGTAAAGATTCCTGTATTTATTGTTGAAAATTATATTATAATTAATTGTATCACGTTATATTTAATATTGAGGATAGCCAATCAACTTTGGTATGTCTTTCGAACAAACTTTTCGAATTTTGAACTATTTTTGTAGTATCAGGATCTTTTTTTATCAAGTCTACCAACTCATCAGAATTATCAACAGCAAAACAATTATAACCCTCTTTAAAGTCACAATAATCCTTTTTATAATATCTATATACATTTTCAATCCATTTTCTATGTAAAATTAACGCACATCCATCATGTATTGCTTCTAAGAATGTATATTGGGTACCACCACCATCATATCTTATTATCGATAAATCTACTACAAATTTGTATTTTGAGAGAAGTTTTGAAATTGTAAAAAATGATTTTTTAAATTTACCATGGTAACTATTCTTGAAATCTGGATTATTTTTACCAAATGTTAAATAAACATATTTTGGTGTAATACAGCCGTATATGTCGATAAATTTTTTATCTAGTTTTTTATTCGCATTAATTAGAATATCAATATTTTTTCCGTAACCGATTCTTGAGATTGATATCGTACCATTTTTTTCTATATTTGGTTGGTTGCAAGTAGGATAAAGATAAAAGGGATGATATAGAAAAATAGAATCAAGATCATATCTTAGTTTTAGATAGTCTTGCATAGTTTTTCTAATAGTTATCAAATTCCATTTTTTTAAATATGGAATCATACGATTGGAGATATCTCTTGGATCATGGATGACCAAAAATTTATTTTTGCTAGATGTTTTCTCTTCTAGTTCAGAAATTACTTGGAAAAAATTATCTTTAATAACAGTTATTAAAAGATCCTTCTTTTCTAGTAAATGATCTAAAGTAATATTCTTATATTTAATATCATAACCAAAATCACGCAGTTTTTTCTCATTTTTCATAGAGAAATGTAAAATTGGTTTATTCATTTTATCAAGTCCCATCTTATAAAAAAGATGTGCAGTAAAAGTAGTAACCCCACCATAGAAATATTTATGAAGATATAACAAATCTATGCTTTCAAGAGTATTTTCAATTACACCTTCATAATGAATTCTTTGCATTAAGATTCACCTTGGAGAAATACAATAAAAATAATTATACTAAAACTATTTTTAAATATATCTCAAACAATCAGCAAAAGCAATAATCTTTAATGCTTTGATGATTGAAATTAGGTGTTTTAGTGATGTCCTATAACAAAAAATATTCATCGTTATTTTGTATTTGCTTGTTATATTTAAGACATGTATATGAACCCGAATACATAACGGGTCCGTCGGGTTGCGAGGCATTTTTGCCTCTCTTTTGTTACCCATTACAACTAAGGTAAATCTATAGAATAGATGAATATAATTAGCAAGAGATTATTTTTCTAAAAATTTATCATAGAGTCGAACTGAAATCTCAAAATCATTTCTCAATTGATATAAATTCACATGAAAATATGGGATTAATTAAAAATACAATAAACTAATTAAATTTTTATCAAATTTAGTTAAACTATTGTTATATTACAAATGTATTATTATATTTCAATAATTAAATTAAGAGTTAAAATTAAGAATTATTTTTGTTGAATTTTGATTTATCTTTTATTGTTTCTATTATAGTTTTTGGAAAATGCATTGCCTTTAATCTTTCTTCCAATTCTGTTAAATCTTTAATCTCAGTTGGAATTCCTTGAGCATTTCCTTTTATAATATAATCTATGAATTCTGCATCATCAATTATCGAATTTTCAAAGTTTGTAGTATTATCTAATTTTAAATCTTTAAAATCTTTAATTTTTATTATTATTGAATTTGAAAGATTAGCACCTGAAAGATCTGCTTGAGAAAGATCGACTTGAGAAAGAACAGATCCATAGAATTTAGCATGACTAAGATCAGCCTTATGAAGATCAGTATTATAGAGATCTGATCTGGATAGATTAGCACCAACAAGTTTTGCTTCAGAGAGATCAGTATTAGAAAGATCTGTATCATACAGAATAGCCTCACAAAGTATTGTATGTGAAAGATTTGCATCAGAGATAATGGCTGCAGATAAATCAGCATGAGAGAGATCAACATAATCAGAAAGATCCACTCCAGATAAATCAGAACGAGAGAGATCAACATCATTACCAGAAAGATCTACCTTGTAAAACTCTCCTCTCTTTCGTCTTCTATTGAAATCTAGAATCTGAGTTTTAAGCAATTTTAATGCCGCTTCTTTTTCACGATTATCTTCTATTAAAGATATTTCACCTACCTTTGTAGCCCGCCTATATACACTCCATTCTTTTATCTCTAATTTGGAATAATTTTCCTTGAAAAATTCCCAGAATTTCTCATCAGATGCAAATTTTTGTATTATTTTTAATTTTGGATCTAATAATTCAAAATCTGAACCTGTTGTTGTTAAGTTCTTTAATTTATCTCTATTATTTGCAAAATAAATTAATTTATCTAAATATTTTCCATTTGAGGTAATTATTAACTTGTATATGTCATTCCAAAACATATTTAGTATTTGTAATATTAACAATTTTTCTGGTTCAATATTTCCTTCTTTATTTTTTTTATAAATTTCATAAGCAACTATAAAAGTATTTAAAAAACGTTTTACTTCTCTAGGATTTTGTTCTATAACAGTAGATATTAAATTAATAATTTTTTCATTTATTATTTTTTGGTGATCTTCATGTATTAATTTATTAGTATTAAGACTATTTAATAGTTGCTTTATATCACTAGTATTCCACTCTTGAAGTGTTATAGGAATTTGAATTATTTTTTTTATATATTGTTCTCCTTCTATTCCATACTTGCTAGTTATAAGTTGTGACACTTTGTTGTGACTTACACCAAGAACATAAATAAATCCATCTATTCCTAAAAATACTTTAATAGATTCAAATATTTCTAACACTCTTTCAGGAGAACATCGATCTAAATCGTCTATAAAAATAACTATTCTAAATGATGGATCATCTTTTCTGATTTTTGATATTCCTTCGTCAATATCACCTAACCAATCAGAATATAAAAGATCTTTATTTGTTACTTGATCTATTTTATCAATTAAAGACAAAAATTGTTCACTTATATTCCCAGTAATCCCTTTGTATGCTTGTTTTGAAAATTCACTGACAAAAGAGGGAAGCATTAAAGAGAGAATTTCTGGAGCGCTTTGTAATAGTCCTTTACCAAAACCTTTGGCAAAGTTTGTAATTTTATTTTTCAATTCCTTTTTTTTCACATCATCATCTTCTGGTATTGCATTTGCGATTGTCTTTAGAAGAGGAAATAAAGCAAATTGATTTTCTCTTTCATAAAGCCATGCATTAAACCACACTGGAATGATAGATTTATCACTATTATTTTGTTTTAATTCTTTAAAAATAGATCTCATAAGAGTTGTCTTTCCAGTCCCCCATTCACCATAAATTCCAACAGTAAATTGTGGGTAAGAATTTTTTATAATATTTAATATTGCTTTTTGATATAATTCAAAGTCAAGAATAGGTTGAACTGCTATATCGTCAGTTATGATTAATCCTCTTTGATATTGATCATCCTCCTTTTTATACAATAATGCATATTCAAGTAAATTATCTTTTAAATATTATGTATTATGATTGGAATCCATATTCTATTAAATATGAGTTCATTGTGAATTGAATAGTCATGATTTCATCCTTCAATACCTAATAGAATTTAATATTACTAATTTTTTTAGATATTTTATCTATAAGTAGAAGGTTTTTCTATCAATATTTATTTACCTTTAACTATTTGTATTTATATAAAAAATGTCATCTTTCAAATGCAAAATATGCAATATGAAATTTGATGATATAAGACGTTTGGAAAATCATAAAAAAGTACATGGAAGAAAATCAAAAGTGTCCGAATATGGTGATTCTGAATTTAATATAGACCGTCTAAGAGGATAAAGATGAATAGTATCTAAAATTTTTGTATTGTACAACTCTTCATAAATTAGTATCAATATTGTAATTCTCTCGTCGGGTTGCGAGGCATTTTTGCCTCTATTTTATAACGTATTATGCTAAGAATATCGTATTTTCAAGATTGTATATCTTATTTATTATCTTTAATAATTCCATCTAACCAATATCTAGGTACAAGATAATAATATATTATTAATCCAAATATAACACTTATAGAGCCAAAAATAAGATAATCCATAATTTCATTAAATTTATCAGATAGAATATATAAAGTCCAATTTCCAAAAATATTATTGTTATTACCTAGTTTATTTTCCATATTTACTTTTTCAAAGAAAGAAGACAAACTAAATAAATTTCCTATATATGAAGAATTAAATACTAATGGTTTTTGGTCTATAACTGTACTACGGTAATTATCTAAATCCTTACATCCTAAAAAGGTACAATCAAAAGCAATATACCCTTCATTATCTACTAAAATCAATCTTGGTTTACTATTACTTGCAAGTAATGATGGTATAATATCATTCCATTCCAAAGCCTTTCCTAGATATCCTATAGTTTTTGATTTGCCATCAACTAATTTAATATTGATTTCTGATACTAATGTATTTACAAAATCATGAGGCCCACTAGCGTAATATGTTTTTGTTAAATAAGCATCATAATAATTAAGATCATTACACCATGGCTTTTTTCGAAAATCAGTTGTATTTATAAAATTTCCATCATATGGTTTATAGAGAGTTATCGTACATAATTCAGGTTTAATTTTAGATATCCAAGAATACTTGATACCATTATCTTCACTAATTGCAGTAAGCATTGAATTTAATTCATTTTTTAGTTGAGGTGTTAGAGTTGTACTTAATGCAATTTGTTGTTGTTGTTGATTTGTATTAATTTTTTGTTGAAGTATATTTTCAATTAATTTTTTGTCCTGGTTTAATTTAAGATATTTATCTTGAATTTCATCTTGTATTACGGCTTTTATATTATTTATTTCAGTTGTATTATTATTGTCTAAAAGTGTTATTAATCCTAAACTAAATCCTACTCCAGATATTATAATTAATGATAAAGCAACTAGATAATTTCTTTTTGTTAAATGTTTTATCAAAAGCAATTTTTTTCTTTTTGG
>JAATVJ010000212.1 GCA_014523515.1 Nitrososphaerales archaeon TH1177
ATAATCATTCATTTTGAATCTATTACGGATATCTAAAGCAATATATACATATTTCTCAACAGAATTTCTTGTGACAGTTTGAATTAAATTATTACCACATCCAAGACATTTACCTGCTATTGGTATTCTACGATATTTCTCTCCACAATTAGTACATCTAAATGCTTGTGACGAATAAGAACGCATATTTCCCATAATATCAGGTATAATGTGAGTAGTAAGAACCATAGAAGCCACCTCATCTGGAATAACTGCATTAATCAATTTGGCTGTCGAAATCTGCATATCTAATTTTTCGTTCATAGTAGTTAGTCTAGAATATGCACTACGTTTTTCTTCAGTTGTTAATAAATTAGTATGATGAGTAAAAAAATAATTATAAAATTGTAATTCAGAACCAATTCTATCTTTAATAATATCAATATTATTTGATAAATTTTCTGCTTTTACATATTCTAATGATTTTTCATATAATTGTAGTGGATAAGTTGAAGTAACATCAATATTGAGAGCCTGTCTTTGTACCTCATGAGGTAAAACAATGGGTTGAACCAATAAAGGAGCATCCATCAATCCTCCAATTTTATCTGGAAGAAATTCTTTTGAAAAATTTAAGAATACATCCATTAATAACATAATAGAATCTGCATCACCATCGCAATCCCTACGTTTAGCAGAATGCCACATTGGAGATGCTAGACATACTTGCGAATTGGTATATCCTATAATTCTTCCTATGATTCCCACGGATGTATGTGGAGCAAGTCCTATTATTATATGACCTATTAAATCCTCTATAGATGAAGCATTATAAAATGGTTCAAGTTTATATAATTTTAATAGTTCTTTGTCTATATATTTAGATACTCGAAGTAAATGATTTGCAGTATCTATAGGTAATACTACATCTTGAATGAAAATTTCTAATAATTGATCTTCATTAGATAAATCTTTTCCATAAAAATCTTTAGAATATCCTAGTTTCCTTAATTTATCGACATTAGTCATGATCCACTTAGGCTTAAAATGAGTTAATGGTTCATTAGTTGCATCATAACGTATTGTTCCGTCTTTGAAAGCATATAGATCATATTTTTGTCTTAAAATTCCTTTTTCTAATGGTTCAGCAGATTTATTTTTTCCCATTAAAATCTTTACACCTTTTAATGGTTCTTTAGATTGTATTTCCAAAATTTTTTCTGCCTCTTTTAACATTTTTTTAAGAGGATATTTTACTGGAGAATATGTTTTTCCTTCCCTTCTACATTTAGTACATCTATTAGCTACTTCTTTTTTACCATTATTATTTCCAGCTTTAATTGTTTCTCTACAAATTCTACAAATATAATTCATAGGTGTCTCAGATAAACAATTTCTGCATTTAGTGCTAACTGATGGCAGATTACAAGTTTTACAATATCTATTAGCTATTTCTGTATAAAGAATTTCTTCTTTTGATGCCTTAATTAAATCTCGTGTCGGACCTCCTTTATTTCCTACTGGAAATAAAACATGTACTGGCGGTTTCATTTTTCTTTCAGCCGCTTTTTCTGGTCTTCCAACACGTACAGCTATTGATGAAGAAAATTTTGGTTTTAGTAAAATTCCAGAAATTTTTATTATATATTCTATTGAAGAGGAGTTTAATGATTCATAATCATTTTGATTATTTATATCATTGCAAAGTAACATATATAATGAATTAATTTGATTTAAATCCGTTAATTCTATTAAAGAATTATTATTATTATTATGATTTTTTATTGAATGTGTTACTCCTAAACGTTCTAGTATATCCTTTAATATTTCGTTATATACAATTGAAAATGATTCATAATAATAGTGATCAGTATGAGCTTTATGTAAAATTAAATCATCATCATTATTTTTTTCAATAATTGATTTTTTTAAAAATTCATTTCTTAGTAAAATGACTTCCTCTACAGATATTGATTCCCAATAAAAAGAATATTTAGGATGTAAAGCAATACTCAATATTTTACTAATTAAGAATGCTTCTTTCAGTGTGGGAATTATTTCAATAGGATTATTAGCTAATTTAAATAATCGTTGTTTGTCAATGTATTTTATAATTTCATTAATAGATTGATCATTGGTATAGTTGTTATTATTATTATTATCAGACAGTGACTTTATTTTAATTTGTAATTCTAATGCCCATATTTCTTCAACATATGATGCTGGAAATAATTTTGCGTTATTTTCTAAAAAATCACCATAACTAATTAAAATATCTCCCAAATAAAGGATGGTATCTATTCTATTTTGAATTTGACGTGCATGTTCTATAGATAAAACATAAGTTACAGTTCCGTCATCTAGTTTCACTAAAGGAGGCTCTATTGAGTCAACTAATGCAATTGTTGCAGCCTTCCCAGGTATATCAATTTTAATTTGAGTTCCTACTACTATTGCATAATTTAATAATATAGGAACAGTAGGATGAATTCCTATTGTGGAAAATCCTGTATTATAGCATCTACCATATCTTAACCTAAATCCGCCAATTTTATTAGACATTGACAAAACTGGTCTACCAGTTATTACTTCTGACATCCTATGATGTACTGTATCGTCTTCACTAGATCCTTCTTTTTGAATTGCTCCTTTAAGATCCTTTAGCCACTCCCATCCATCTAAACCTAAGGTATCTATTATTTTTAATAATTTTCTACTTCTTCCAATCAAACCATCATTCATAACTCTTAAAGCACCGCCACGGACTCTATCTGTATTGATTCTTTTCATTCCTCTATGGCCAACAATTTCTACAGGATCAGTATCTACTCCATCTAATTCTACTGGTAAATTACTAATACATTTTATTACATCTTCATCTAAAATTTTAAATTGAAAATTTCCAACTTCTCTTTCATATATACGTAATTC
Organism: Nitrososphaerales archaeon TH1177; assembly: GCA_014523515.1. Lineage (GTDB taxonomy): Archaea > Thermoproteota > Nitrososphaeria > Nitrososphaerales > Nitrososphaeraceae > TH1177. The sequence goes on from JAATVJ010000212.1 coordinate 2,911, forward strand.
CTCGACAAATCGTCCTGTTTCATCATCAAAGCAGTTGGCTTGATATTTACTCAAACCAACCGCTTTTCTTACATGGTCAGCAATTAACATTGTTAATGCTGCTTCTGTACCACCAGCAGATCTAATTGGTCCAGCAAATGATATGGAAAGATATTTACTTCCATCAGCATTAGTCTTAATTTTCACATCCGATATTCCTTGTAATGGTGCAACAGTTACTCCTTCGGTTACTATAGCAAGGCTTACTCTAACTGCATTATCTAATCTAGTTGGTAAATCATCAGTACTATATTCACCTTGTGCAATTTCTTCAGAAATCTTTAATGCTGCCTTTTCTTTAGTTGTTTCTGATAATAAATCTCTTAATCTCTTTGTGATGTTAATATCATGCATTTTAGCTACTCTATCAGCTAAATCATAGACTATCCTTGACTCAATTCTATCAGAGACATCAATTCCTTGTATTCGTGCATCATTGGCTATTAGATAAATTTTATTTAATGATTCAAGGAGAATATTATGGTAATTATTATAAAAAAAAGGGCTTTTTAAATTACCTAATTCCTGAATTGAATTCTCATCTAAAAATTGAAATTGATTTATCATTTTTACACTTTTCTTATTAACTGAATGATATCAGATAATTTTTTTTCCCAATTATTATCATTTTCAATCATTGTTCCAACAACTAGAATGTCCGCACCGGCTTCTGCCAACTGTTTAGCAATCTCAGGATTTCGAATGCCTCCTCCTACAATTAATATCCCATCATAGTATTTACGCACTGAGTTGACCATTTCCGGACTTATATGTTGATTTGCGCCAGAACCTGCTTCTAGATATAAGAATCGCATTCCAAGATACTGAGCTGCCAATGAATACATTATTGCCAAATTAGGTTTATGAAAAGGAATTCCCTTAGCTTGTCCTACAAACCATGCTGTTGTTCCTTCACCAATTATCAGATATCCTGTTGGCAATGCTTCTAATTTAGCTTTTTTCACTCCTAAAGCTCCCAATGCTTGAGCTCCAGTGATAAAATATGGGTTTTCTGAATTAAGCAGTGACATAAACAATATGGCATCAGCATTTGGTGATACACCTGTGACATTTCCTGGGAATAATATCACAGGAATATTTACAGATAATTTTATTTGTGAAATTATTTTAGATAATTCAATTTGATCGATTATTGACGATCCACCAATTAAAATTGCAGATGCTCCTAGTTCTTCAACTCTTTTTGCTATAGATATAACATTTGTTGAATTTTCTGAATCGATTAATGGAAAACAAAGAGTACCATATCGTTTTATTTCATTTAAAATATAATTTTCTACACTATTCAACTATTCTGGAACCATATTTAAATATAATATCTCCTAAAAAATATTTTTGGTTTCTAATTATTATTCTTTTAGAAAATAACTTATCCTTTTATTATTTTATATTTTTGATATTACAACAACCTATAGAAAATTACATTGAAAAAATTTCCTAATAATTATTATGAAGATTTTTATAAAGAAAAAGTTACTATACAAATATGTATAGTACGGGTATAGATGATGAATTAGAATTTAACTATATTTTAGACTTTTTTATTCAAAAAAATTTATTTACAAAACGACAAATATCAATAATTTATAACAAAAAGAATCTTCATCATTTTAAGAATAAAATTAGTCCAGGCGCATATTATAGACAAGTTAAACAATGTAAAATAAAATATGAACGGTTAATCTATACAATACTTTTATTTAGATTAATAAATTTAATGGATAGCAATACAATGAATATAATTGAATCAATCGTTAAGCAAATAGGTAGTTTATCACAACAAGACCTACATCACAAGAATAATATCACTATTCCAAATGATATCATTCGTGTAATAGATCAAATTGTAAAAAAGACTAGTAAAATCTAGTTTATGATATTATATATATAAAAAAAGTAGATAAAAATATATTAGATTGTGATACTTGTGATATTATTTGAATCTTGACTATTCTATATTTATAATCACAGCCATTTTCTTTATTATTGGCATTTTAATATCATATCTTTTAAAATCAAAAAATATCAAACAAACCGCCAACCCATTACCAAAGATAGATAATATGGAGATTATAGAAGCAATCGAGAATCATAAACAAATACAAATAGATACTATTATGCACAGAATTAACGATATACAGGTTAAATTAGACTTAATTGAATCGATATTATCCAAGTTGTCAAAGATGTCTTTAACCGATAGTAATATAACAAACCTTAGTACAAATATCACAGAAACATCAAAAGTGACGTCACAAGATATCATGTCTGGTGATGTAATTCGTGAAACTAGCCCTACAATATCACACCAGCATATAAAGAGCAATAATCCTATTGTTTTAACTGATAAGCAGAATGCAACTAATTACTATATTCTTAAAATTCTTTTAAAAGAATCTTTAACTTCAAATGAGATAAAAAATGCTATTGGTAGAACTAGAGAGCATACAGCACGATTAATGAAAAAACTTTATGATCTTAAATTAGTAGATAGAGAAATTACTACAAAACCTTTTAAATATAGATTAACAGAACAAGGAAATAAGTATATTAAAGATCATATAGAAAAAAATGACTCTGATTCATCATCATCTCCTCCTAATAATACTTTATTTGATTTAACACAATAACATTAATATTTATTAACATCTTAACAATTTTTTGAAACTTCAAAAATCAACTATTATCATGCATAAGATATTTATGATTGTTAATATAAAAATTTTTTATTAAACGCATTTTTTGTTGCAGTAGAAATTAAGGGGTCGATAATCTCTTTTTAACAAACTTAACATTACTTTAACACTGCAGTAGAAATTAAGGGGTCGATAATCTCTTTTTTTTCAATAAATTTTATAACATCACTACTATTGTTAATATCTTGTTATTCTTATTTTTAATATACCAGTCCCCCATTGTTTCTTTTGCAAACCTATAGGTAAATAAATTCAATTTAAAATAATTTAAAATAATTCTTTAGTTTAAATTAATTGATTTAGATCTTTATATTGTTAGTTAATAACATGTTAATAATATAATAACTAGTTAATTTAAATTTGAAGTTGGAATAGTAAGTAAGGGGTCGGGGGTTATATGTATGGTGAAATATTTTGAGTGATGATATTTTAAATAATATATTTGAAAATGCGGTAAAAGACAATTCTTTGATCAAAAATAGAAAAATTTTAACTATAGACTATGTGCCAGAGAAATTACAATTTCGTGATGATGAAACAACTACAATTGCTCAAACTTTATCTATATCGTTGAAAGGAGCAAGACCATCAAATTTACTATTATTTGGTAAACCTGGTACCGGAAAAACTGCAGTAGTTAAAAATATAATTAACAAGTTTAAGGAAAAATCACAGGACCTTGGAATAGAAGTTACAGTAGTTTTTATTAATGCTAAAATTGCTAATACTGCATATAAAGTTCTTTATGAAATAGCTGAGGAAATGAATATAAATAAAATAGATAAAAAAAATCAAGTATATTTTACTGGTCTATCCCTTGGTGAGGCAACAAATAGGATTCTTGATTTCATTAAAAAAAGACAATTACATGTCATTTTTATAATAGATGAAATCGATTCACTTGTTGATAAAAATGGTGATGATATACTTTATAATTTTACACGAGCAAATGAACAATTTCAGGAAACGGGTTTTATTAGTATTATTGGAATATCAAATAGTTTAACATTTAAAGATAAATTAGATCCAAGAGTAAGAAGTAGCTTAAGTGAAGAGGAGATTGTATTTAATCCATATAAAATCCATCAATTACAAAAGATATTATCTGAACGAGTTAAGCTAGCCTTTTATGATAATGTTGTTACCGAAGGAACAATAAATTTATGTGCGGCGATTGCGGGAAAAGATAATGGTGACGCTAGAAAAGCAATTGATTTACTTCGTGTCGCAGCAGAGATTGCTGAAAGAGACAAAGATATTAAAGTACATGAAAAATATATTCGTCTAGCACAAGATAAAATAGAAAAGGATACTAATTTTGAAATAATTAAAAACTCTACTACTCATACCAAAATTGTTTTACTAGCAATAGCAAAATCAAAAAATGGAAATACAGGAGAAGTTTATGAAATTTACTCCTCATTATGCAAACACATAGATAATGAGCCACTTACCCAACGTCGAATAACTCAAATTATAAACGAACTTGATCAACTAGGGTTAATTTCAACTAATATTGTCAATCAAGGCAGGTATGGTCGCTCTCAAAAAATTAAAATCTCTGTTCCCTTATCTACACTTAAAGAAGCATTATATGATGATCATTTACTATCTACAATAACAACAACTATTGACTAAAATCAATTTGAAATGGACGTAATGTAGAAAGATTAACTGCTATTGCGATTCCAGGAGTTGGCATTATTCCCATAGTTTGTTGAAATGGAGTTTGATCTTGCCACGTCCCAGAATTTACAATTAATGTACCCCGATAATTTTGTACATCCATTATATGTACATGTCCAGAATGAAGTATATCAGGTATCTCAGTAATCACCATCATATCTTCTTTTTCTGCAGAAAGTGGTGTCCTTTGACCATATATTGGAGATAAATGTCTTGATTTTAGTAATGTTTTCATTGCTTCGGCAGGATTAGAGTAACTTAATCCTGGTATTGTAGCAATGATATCATCAAGTCCTTGACCATGATACATGAGAATTTTAACACCATTTAACTCAATATAGCTAGGATTTCCTAACATGGTAAAATTTTTCCAACTGTATAATATTTCTGCATCCTTTTTTGGTATAGCTGGTTGAGGTAAAGCTCTTCTTCCCAGATCATGATTTCCTGGAATAACAAATACTTGAATTCTTTTTGGAATTTGTTCTAACAGATTAGTTAAATGACTCATTTGTAGATATATATTACTATCATACAGTTCTTTTTCTTGATTGGGAAATATCCCAACTCCATCAATTAAATCTCCTCCTATACATAGAAATTTGATTTTTGAAACAATTTCATTATCTGAGGAATTTAACCAATTTAAGAATTTTAAAAATTCATTTTCTTTAAAATACCTGCTACCTATATGTAAATCAGAAATTAGAACAACGTATTCTTCCGATTTTGCTTTATTAGGTAAATGATCGGGAATATCAGGTGATATAACATTTTTTATAATATAATTTATTCCTTTATTTTCAATTTCTAACATTACCATCTGATCCAATGTTAACTTTGATACAAGTTTTATTGTCTCTTCATTTAAAGCAATTGTATTTATTACTCCTGTTAAATCATCTATAGCTAATTCAATATTATTTTTTTTAGGTCGTTTAGACATTACTAGACCAGCAATTATGGATGTATTTCCATTTGATGAAAGATTATTATTTTCTGAGTAGTTATTATTTTTTTGTCTAATCCTTCTTTTTACAAAAGATATCTTATTGATACGTTTACTTTCCGGCCTTGAAGATAAAATTTTTAAAGTCTTGCTAAATCTACTTTTAAATAAAGAAATATAACCATTAACTCCTTCCTCAGGATCAATATAATCGGTAGAATCATAAATAATTTTAAATGATTCATTGAAGGTTGTTGACTTATTAATTGTATTTTTTTGTGTAGGTATAGTTTTGAATTCTTGGATTTCATTATTTTTTTTTAACGTATTATGCGAAATTTTTATTGAATCTGCAGTTAAATCATCATATTCTGTAGAAATATTTATAGTACAAAAATTTCGAATATCTTCTATAAGAATAATATTATTATCATCATTTCGAGTTTTCTTAAATCTAACAACTTTCTGAATTATTTCCATTATATTTGAATTAAGGTTTTTTAAAACTTTAAATGCTTCAGGATGTATTTGATATCCATTTGCAGTAATATAAGACAATGCATTTGATATCTCCTTCTGAAAAGACAACTATAAACTATTACAATAGAATTATCTTATTTAATTACATTTCTATTATAAGTTCAATACAAAAATATTAAAGTTAAATAATATTAACATAAAAATTGAAGAAACGTCTTTATTATTTAGCTATTGGTATGATAGTTTTTCTTATTTCTTATAGTATTGGTGCTAAAGTAAATATTGAAAAAGAACAATCATCATTAATAAAAGAACAATTTGAAACAAAAATTAAAGGAATAAATGAATTTGGCATTTTCCAGAACAATGTTCTAATTGCATTGTCCATGTTTATTCCTGGTATTGGTGTAGGGATTGGAATATTTTCTGGATTTGGTACAGGTCTAGTTTTTAATGCAATGGCTTTAGAAAATACAACATTGCAAAATATATCTCCACTAGCAATTCTTATTACTCCATTTGGTATAATGGAAATTTTTTCTTATGGTCTAGCGATATCAAGAAGTGGAATGCTTATTTATGATCTTTTTCAAAAAAATTCTTGGAAATTGATGCTTAAATATACTATAATAGAAATGGTAATAGTAGTATCTATTTTGATAGTTGCAGCCTTTATTGAATGGAATATGATAAATCAACTTTTAGAAACTTCTAAATAATCTATGATTATTTATAATTTCATTTAAAAGAACTCTATTTATAACAAATAATTTTAATAATAAATAACTAAAATATTAATTTATGATAAATGAGTTAAGATATATTATATTATTAGGTTTAATTTTTAAAGATGATTAAATACCAAACAAAGAATTAATACGAAATTACAATATATTCTTCGACGTTATAGAAACTTTTTGGATAACAATCATGAAATATTAGAATAGCGGTTACAAAAAATAAAAGAAGAATATTTTATTACTACTAATAAAAATTGCAATTTGAATATGAATTATCATTATGATATTAATTATATTATTAGTTGTTGTACTTGCATAGATAGGTAACAGATTCACTTACCAATATGGGTAACACTTTCTTTTATCTGCTTAACTCTCTTTTTACTACTGGAATTATTTAATCTTCCTTTAGAAAGGAACATTTCCAATGGAGTATAACCATTG
>JAATVJ010000213.1 GCA_014523515.1 Nitrososphaerales archaeon TH1177
AGCCTGAACAACCAATATGGATTTGGTTCAATGTTGATTATAAGTATATATAAATACAATCAAAATAAGCTTTAATAACCCTCAGTAATTTTTTTAATAACTTTTAATTGACCGATCAAGTCATTGTTTTCATTTTTCAATTTTCTATTTTCTTCCTCTAATACTTTTATCCTTTCATTATAATGATCTTTTTCATCTAATGATTTTTTCATTTGGTAACGAATATACTCTAACTCTTTTTTATAATGGGTTCTTTCCTCTTATAGATTTATCGTTGCATCTTGATAATTTTTTAATTCTGTTTGCAACTTATTATTAGCTTCTGATCCTTTATTTATCATGTAGACAAATCTTTAATTTTTAAATTTAAAAGTTCATGTGGTCTAGCAGAAGTATCGTTTGCAATAGTATGAAAAGCCTTATCTCTCTTTGATGGACAATACTTCAGAAATATCGCATGTTCTTCAGAGATCCATAAATCAGAATTTTTATAGAGTGTCTTTTCCTTACGTGATAATTGTTTTATACCATTTATTATATTTGGTGTTATTCTTTTTCTCTGATCTGATTCATCAGGATTGTAAAGCCATCTAAAAAATTTATTTAAAATTATCTGTCTTGCATTATATGAGCCTATCCATTTCTGGGTTTCATCTTCTGATATTGGTTTTCTAAGATTGTTTAAATAATTTAAAATGTCTTGTTTTGTCATTTCTCTAAAAGATAATTCATTTTCAAAAAAGTTAGATAGCCAAACTAAAACTTTAATTCTGCTCTCTTTAGTTGAATTCTTAATATTTATTTCAGTTTGTTCAGAAATTATATAATCGCATATGATAGTAGCATTTTCAATGTTTTTATCTGCAAGTTTTATTAAAATATTTTTATAATACGCTGAGATAATGATTTAGTAATTATATTAATCTTTTTCTCTATTCTACAGTAGTCATTCTTTTGATTTGCTTCTGTTTGCGAGGCTTGTAGAGTCATTCCTTATATATATACAATAACTATTTCGTGCAGATGTTAATAAAAATATTGTACAAACCCCGAAGTAAGACGCCGGGAGTGGGACTCGAACCCTTATCCATCAAATGTGGGTTCTACTCTCAAATATTAAAATTTAATGGTTATCAATATTTGAGTATTCTTGAGGAATTTAAATAACTTTATTTGGTATTAAAAATTTTTTAATGAGGAATGAGATAAAAAATTAAAATGAATAGAAATGGTATCTTATCCTTTAGAATTTACAATTTCCTAACTTTATCTATAAGGTTATGAGCGTCACATCCAACTTCAGTAGTTATGTAAAGCAAATGATTTGCATCTAAAGGCATAGTAATCCGCTTTATCTTTTCATATTCTGCAAGAACATATTTTCCTTTTCCAATTTTTGGTTCAAGTTTACTACGTGTTTTCCATGCAGTAAGGGCTAATTGAAGGGATTCTTGACTTTCTTCCTTTGATAATAAATTTGTTACACCTGGTTTATGTTCTGAGTATATGGGTTTTTGGTCATTAGTATCAAATATTGTTACGAAACGTACAGCAGGATCCATATTCATGATAGTTTTTCCTACATTTTCATAATCCATTATAATGGTAATAAATTATATTATGTTATAAACATTTTATTAAATATTATGCAATGAGGTACTTTGCTATTCGATGTATAACAATGCAAAAAGAATTCTATAGCGAATTAGAAAAAATATTGAAAACTGCTAGGATTAAATTATTTGAATTGTAATTATCATGTAATGGGATTCCAACCCTTATTCATCAAATGTGGGTTCTACTTTCGAATATTAAAATATTTGGTTAATTGAAAAATTAGAACATTCGCCAAGATTTCCCTTTATATGCTATTTATTAGTCATATTACTATCAATAAATTTATCTTTGTCTTCTTTTTGTTGTTGTTGGTTGAATAAAAGTGAATGAACTTTACTTCGGAATTCACTTAATAAAATTGGTTTGTAGATTACAATTTTTTCAATATCTGGATTACTTCTCTTAAGATGTTCTATGTATTCTTTATTTGCAGTAATAAATCTAAAATAGATGGGAAGCATATTTCTATCAAATTAGTTGAAAGATTATAAAATTAGTAGTCTTCGCAGTAAGAATTGAAAAATCTTCATAAATAATAAATAATATCTTTGATATAAATATACGCTAAATGATTTCTAAATTAGTATCAACTTTTTTGTTAGTATCATTTACTTTTATTTTTCTAACCTTCTTCTCATTCAATATACTGGAAGAAACACATGGTATTAATGAAACACAAAAAAATAATAGTGCTGTTAATTTTGAAAAACTAGTTACTGAATTTCTAAATTGGTGGATAAATGTGCCGGTTGAGGAAGATCCTCAACAGTTAGAGAATCCATGTGTTATACATAATACTGATTCTGTTATATTCTTACATGATCCCTTTGAGATGGGCAATATTAAGAATACTTGTACAATTCCACAGAAATCATTATTTTTTCCCTTTTACGTAGGATGGTGCGATAATGGTAATCCAGGTTTATATGGTACAGATTCATATGATAAATTGCTAGAATGTGCATTAGATGCTAATCGTGGCCTTGTTACAATGAATGCTTATTTGGATGACAAAAAAATTGTGGACGTAGTGATTGATAATATAGATGTTCATAATCTAAAAGTTCGTTATAATAACTCCCTTGATAGTTATTACAAGGAAATTGGACCAACAGACTTTTTTGATTTAACAGTAACTAACAAGACACAATACCAACTTTTTGAAAAGCCTCAAGATTTCGAATCATCCCCGGCAAAATATAAAGCAGTTGCTTATTGCTTCTGTGGTTTTATAGATAAAGATCAGATAACTCTTGGAAATCATCAATTAAGTTATTATACAAAGATTGAAGGATCTGGAGGCATATTTAAAACAAAGGGTTGGGATCATGAATCAAAAATAACTTATACTCTAACAGTAGAGTAATATTTAGAATAATTATCTAAAAACGACTCTTATTTTTTGATCTTATCATCTATTATTTTCTTTATTTCTTGTTGATTGATCTCCAGTTGTATATTTTCTTGTTGCCATTGTGATGAATAATTTATTAATGATTTAACATTTTTTTCTGAATCTTGTTCGATGTTTTTCCATGAAATAATAACTGTGGATTCTAATTGATTTTTTATCATTTGCATCATGGTAGTTTTTCCTGTTCCCCATCCACCAAAAATTCCAACTGTGAACCGGGCTGTTGAATTTTCAATAATATGAGATAATCTTTCACTATATTTTCTAAAATCAGGTGCATCTTTAGCAGGCTCATCTGTTATAATTTTATAAGTTATATTGTCTTTGTTGATATTTTGGTTACTGGGCGATTCATCTTTTTGTATGTCTTGTTTATTATTATAAAATATTGGCAAATGATTCTTATTTTAAGAAGAAATATAAAAATAATCTGATGAATTTAACAATCATTTTTATCTCTATTCATTTGAAAAATTAATGTAGTAGATGATCATCCATTAAAAATTATAAAAGAGAAGGATTCAAACATCTAAAAATTCTTCTCCAATTAAGAGAGAATCTTCGTTAGGAGAACCATTAAGTAAATCCCTTATTAAATGATGAGACTTATCTACTATCTCTAAAATCTTGCCTCTATCATCAGGAACAGAAGACATACGTTGAACTTGCTTGTAGTATTATAAAAATTTTTTATATATATTAATGGATTGGCTTGAAAACCAGTTTTTTTAAGTACAGAAGTCACTTCTGTACTTAGTCACTCCATTTTTTTTTGATTATTTTTGAACCAGTTAGTAAGGTAGGAAAAAGAGCAGGATAACAAAAATAATTGAAGTTAATGTTGTCAGAATTACAAGAGTACTTGTCTTCATAATATTTTATTTTATTATTTATTATTATTTAATTTAATCTTTTAAATATTTTATCTAGTTGAGATGCTCTTATTTTATTTATCCTGCGAATTCATAAAGTAGAAAATCTTCAGACTATCATAAGATTTGTTACCTAAGATTTATTGTAAAAGTGCAAGGCAAAAAGAGGTAGGAGGAAGAATGGATAGAAATATCCTATTGTTGAAAAACTGTTTCTTTTTCGCTTTGATCGTTTCTTCCAATGTATTTCTTTTTCAATTTACCATTTTTTTCATCTCTCCAATAAGCATAATAGTATGGTCCATGTTCGCATCTAATACAGAATTCTTTTCCACATTTTATATACTCTTTTCGTATTGTTGCATTTCTGGGTATGGATTTAGAGTTTCTATCAGCAATTTGTCTTTTTGAATTCATTTTTACTAACGCTTTTCCACATTCTTTGATAAGAGATCCTGCTTTTTCATGCATTTTTTTAAGAGATAGTATATGATCATCTAACCTAGAGAATTCATCACGACTAATATTTCCATTTATCAATCCATCTTGAATGATACGTTCTCTATGAGACATAAGTGAAATACTAGCCAAATCTTTAGATCTTTTCTTAGAGGAATGAAATCTTAATAATCCAAAATATGGTGAATTTTTGTCATGATCTTTATAGATGTAACTTTTGTAATTGTAATACGTTCTTCTTGAAATTGATTGACGAAATTTTTCTTTGATATATTTCAAAGATTCATTTTCATTCAATTGATAGATTTCACAGTTGGTAATAAGATATGATAGAATTTGTTTTTCTTTATTAGAAAGTTTTAACAATATTTACATTATATTATATAACTCAATCAATTATTTTAATTCTATCTTTATCTTCTGATATCTCTAGAGTAATAGATTTATAAATATATAAAAAAACTTATAAAAAAAATTTAAATAAAATAAAAGAAAATAGAATATAGATAACATTAGAGTAGTAATCTGGTACAATTAAAAAAAACTAAATATGTATAAAATTAAACTATACTAAAGAATAATAAATTTATATATTTATAAAAATAAAGTAAACTTTAAATATTTAAAATGGTTTTACTATTTTTTAATTCATTTTCCAAGTTTGATATTTGTCTATCTTTTAACAGTATAACCTGATCCATATCTAACTTGTATTCTTTGAGATCCTGCCATTCTGCAAACATTCTTTTGATAAAATCATCCTGTGTTTCTCTTCTTAATTTTAATTTAGAGATGGTCTCTGCAGTCTCTACTGAAATCGCCATGGTTGTCAATGTGACTTTATTGGGTTTTCGTCTTCTTCCCATTTCCTTAAATTCAGACTTTATGTTCTGGTAAACAATTCACTGGTTCAAAGAATATTATTTTTATATTGTTAAAATAGTATTTCAAGAATGAGATCCCTTTCTATAATTTAATTGGTTTGAGTAATAAACAACCGTCATCAGTTATTTTTTGTTGAAAATATGTATTCTCATCGAAATTCAATTTCTTGACTATTTCTTTATCGATAATTGTAACAGTTTGAGTACCTATAGTTATAAGTGGTTTAATAATATCATCTGCAGAGTTTATATGTGATTTAGTACTATTCGTAATACTGTACCTCCTTTGATATCTTTATGATATTAAATTGGTGTGCATCAATTGTCAATGTTCACTCACGGGTCCCCACTCGAGAATTAGGCATTGACAATTGTTTACTACATTCTCTTCTTTTTTCTATATCTCGTAGTATTTGGATTAATACATCATTGAAAGAATCACCAGCGGTCCCTAAATATTTTAATTTTTTATATACTTCTTGATTAACTGCTATGTGTTTAAATTTCTGCATTATATTCTATAAATATATACCGTAAATATAGTTATTGGTGTTATATAACCATATCCTTACTACTTAAAGGATAAAGTTAAATATAGTATATTTAGTGTACATGAAGCGTATTTAAAATATATTAAAGAATAAACTTCAATTCATATTTGCAATTTTAATTAATTGTTCAGGATGTTTTAAAAGTTCTAATAATTCTTGTTGTCATTGTTTTATCTGTTGAAATTCTAATTCTAATTGGTTAATTCTGTTTTCTTGTTTTCCTTTTTCTTCCAAAGTTTTATTATAAGAATCATAGGTTAATACCATTTTACATCTTATACAGAATTTGCCATCAGGTTTATTTGGTTCAAAACAGTTAGGACATTGCTTTGATTGTAGTGATTGGGTTTCTTTATCTTCTACTTTAAGGATTCCTCTTTTTTGTAATAATATTTTTGACGATTCATTACTAAGGTGGATGTAGACTTGTGGCATTTTACTAGACATTGTCCATCCAGCATGAGATCTCAAAACTGCTTCCGTAAGAATTTGGCTCTTTTCCGTTAAAGCAGAATGTCGGTAGATATGTAGATTCCATGGTTTTGTAAGCATAGTTCTTATCAATGCTTTATCAATGTCTGGAATAGTTTTATCTTTTAACAAAGATGGAAAATATCTTTTTCTATAATATTCATAATGACTTGATAGGCCTTCATAGGTAAATTTTGATCCATGATTATTTCCTTGAGATATAAAGATCCAAGAATCCTGATTTGAATTAGTAGGATGTTCTTGCAACCATTCTTTTAGATATGGCAAAGAATCAATTAGTGGAACCGTTCTTGATCCTGTTTTGCCACCAGTAATTCTGACTTCGGCAAATTGTATTCCTTCTTCATTAACATGAAATTTAATATCTTTGATTTTGAGATTTAGAATCTCACTAGGTCGTGCTGACATATCATTTGCTAAGGAATGATAACACCTATCCCTTTTACTAGGACAATATTTTAAAAATATTGTATTATCTCTTGGTTCCCAAATATCTGTAGGTTTATAAGATGTCTTCTCTTTTCTAGGAAGTCGCTTTATACCTTGCATGCATGGAGGAGTAATTCTATTTTCTAAGATCTGGTTCATCTGAATTGTATAGCCATCTAAAGAATTTAGTTAAAATTATCTGCCTTCCATTATATGATCCAATCCATTTACTCAGAGGATCATCTCCTGCTGATTTTCTAAGTTTATTTAGAAAGTCGAGAATATCATGTTTTGTCATGTTTCTAAAAGATTTCTCATCTTGAAAATGGTTAGATAACCATGTTAGAACTTTTATTTTACTTTCTTTAGTTGAATTTTGAATGTTTATTTCTATTTGTTCTGCAATAATATAATCACAAATAATGATTGCATTTTCTAGATTCGTTTTGATTAATTCCTTTAATATTTTGTTGAAATATGGTCTAGATAATCCCTTTGTTATAGAATCTATCTTTCTTTCTAATTCTTCTGTGTTACTAAAAGAAGAAGAAAGATTATTATTGTTTTCTTTGATTTGTGCTTGTTGCAGAACCATACCTCTTTTACTTTTTGTCTTAAAGACAAATTCTCTTTGCTTATTCTTATTCCTTTTTGTAGTAGAACCCACATCCGAAGCGCCGGGAGTGGGACTCGAACCCACGAGTCCAAGAGGACATCAGCTAGCACGTCAAGTTAAACTTGTGATCTCGAGGCTGACCCCTTTTAGGGTCATTTGACTTACCTAGCTTGGGTACCCCGGCAATTCATTAAAATATTTCTTCAATCTTATATATTTAATATCTATATCTATTAATAAATAATTTATTTTAAATTATCTCTTCTCATTGTTTATTACTTTGTCATTATTTTTGAATTAAACAATATATATATTTATTACATATGAATAGGACATATATAACTCAAATTTATTTTATTATAAATTAGATAATATAATTCAAAATAACAAATAATAAACAAAAATTATATGATTTGATAAGGCAAGCAAAAAAGGATGGCGCTATCATCATTAAAAGACAAAAATTTACAAAAAATTCTTTTAGATATTGGATATGATTCACTTTATCCAATTCAAGAACAAGCTCTTTCTAATGGGCTTTTAAAAGGCAAAAACTTACTTATCACATCTCCTACTGCCAGTGGTAAGACTCTCATAGCAATTATGGCTGCTCTAAAGAAAATAGAGAAAAAAGAGAAAGTGATCTACATGACACCTCTTAGATCATTGGCAACCGAAAAATATCATGATTTCTTAGAATTAAACTCCATTAATTTTGTTAACAATAAAAATTTAACAACTACTGTTACTAAAAATACAACAAATCTTGAAAAAAATTCTTTATTAAAAAAGAAAAAAGGAGACAAAAAGAAAAATTTTATTGTAAAACTTGCAATGGGGAATTATGATTCTCCGGGTAATGATCTTCTTAATGCAGATATAGTAATTTTAACTAATGAAAAATTAGATGCATTAATTAGAAATGACAGTGAATTATTATCCAATGTAGGATTATTTGTTATAGATGAAGTTCACTTGATAGGAGACAAAGATCGTGGTCCAACCCTTGAGATGATGTTAACAAAAATTAAGAAATTTTATAAACAAGTACAAATTCTAGCATTAAGCGCAACAGTTTCCAATTCCAAAGATATAGCTGAATGGTTAGATTGTAAATTAATAGAGAATAATTGGAGACCAACTGAACTTCTTGAAGGTGTATATGATAATGGTAAAGTTCGTATGAATAATAACACCAGTATAAAAATAAAAACTTACTATAATTTTCATTCTATTCCTGCTGTGGCAGTTGCAATTGATTCTTTGGAAAGTGGAGGTCAAGCTATAATTTTTGCAGAGACTCGTAAACGTGCAGTATCACTTGCTACAAAGTCTGTCGAGGGTGTTTTTAGATTATTAGATAAAGATCAAAAAGAAAGAGCTCAAAAATTGTCATTACAAATATCAAAAATTTCAGATGATACTGATATTACTAAAAATCTTATCGATTTAGTGTCAAAAGGTGTAGGTTTTCATCATGCGGGATTGAATCAATCCATACGAGAAATAATTGAAGATTCATTTAAACAAGGGATAATCAAATTATTAGTTGCAACTCCGACCTTAGCAGCTGGAGTAAATCTACCAGCACGTAGAGTAGTTTTATCAAGTATTTTAAGATATGACTATGATATTGGAACAAATATTCCAATTAGTATTTTGGAATATAAACAATTTTGTGGTAGAGCAGGAAGACCAAAATATGATACCTTTGGAGAAGCAATAATTATACCAGAATCTGGGATGAATTCTGAAGAATTATACGATCATTATATCCTTGGAACTCCAGAACCTGTTAATTCAAAACTTTTTAATGAAAAGGCCTTACGATTCCATATCCTTAGTACTATTTCTACTATTCCCGGTATGAAAAAAACAGAATTATATGATTTATTTTTAAATACATTGTTTGCCCAAGATTATAGAAAGTCTACTATCGTTTTCAAAATAGATGTTGCATTAGAATCTCTTGAAAAATGGGATCTTATTAAATCAAAAAATGAGAGGTATATTTCAACTGATTTTGGAAAAAAAACTTCTATTTTATATATAGATCCTCTTACAGCTATAGAATTTAAAAATGCATTAGATACATTAAATGAAATAAATACAAATGAATCGTTAAAGACAATAACTCAACGTACACAAAATGAATATAATAATCTCATTATAAAATTTTTACATCTTATCTCTGAATGCTCTGACTTTTATCCAAAGCTTTCATTAAGGAAGAAAGATATGGATTATTTTTATAATTTTGTCAATAAATATGTTGATGATGATTTATTATTTGATCTAACTGAATACAATTGTTCAAGGAGCTTCTTGGCTCTATATGAATGGATTAATGAGAGTAGTGAAAGAAATCTAAGTGATAGATTAGGAGTTGAACCGGGTGATATGCATAGAATTGTGGAATCATCTGATTGGTTATTATATGCACTATATGAGTTTGCTAAATTATTCGATAGGAATGATGTTCTTGAAACTTTATTCAATCTACGAATTAGGACAAAGTATGGAGTTAAACAAGAATTACTTCCGCTAATAAAGTTAGAAGGTGTAGGAAGAATACGAGCTAGAGCATTATATAATGCTGGATTCATTGATATTCAAATATTGAAATCTACTCCTGAATCAGCTATATCCAACATATCTAAAATTGGACCGTCAATTGCAAAAAAGATCAAAAGACAATTAACAACAAGATCATCATCATCATCAAGTTAAGATCATTTACTTATATTGTAAAAACAAATTGTTTATGCGTTTAGTAAAAATATACATATAATAATGAAAACAAACTAGTGGCTAACTATATGATATTTTCTGACATCAATTCACTTATTATGGTATTTATCTATGGAATATTTGCCTCTGCTATTTCGTTTCTGACTATTTATTTTGCTATGCCAAAAGCAATTACAACTCTACGAGAAAAAGGCAGTATGGTACAAGATTATCATAAACCTGAAAGACCAACAATTCCAAGACCTGCGGGTCCAATTTTAATAACAGGAATTACAATATCGTTAATAGTAATTTATCTATTAACATTCAATGAAAAAAGTCTTGCTATCCTGCTTACTACAATTATTGCTTTCTTGGTAGGCTATATAGATGATAGAAAAGTAATGCCAGGTTGGTTCAAACCTGTTGCATTGGTGATTTCTGCTTTGCCTATTCTACTGTTAGGAGCATATGATACTAATCTAAATCTTATATTTGGTGATGCTTTTATTCCGCTTTTATATATACCAGTTATTCTAATAGCTATTCCTGTAATTGGAAATACTATTAATTCTATTGATGTACTGAATGGTGTAGCTAGTGGTTTTATATTAATTGCCTGTATTCCTTTGATGATTAGTGTCTATATATTTGGAAGCATAGAAGTCTTTTTAGCATCGCTTTCTTTATTTTTTGGAACTATTGCTCTTTACAAATTTCACAAATTTCCAAGTAAAATATTTCCAGGAGATTCAGGTACTTTGCTATTAGGTGCAATGTACGGAGCAATAGCCATAACAGGCAAATCCGAACTTATTGCAATTATTGCATTACTTCCTGCAATATTTAACTCATTTCTATTTCTTTCCAGTGTAAAAAGGGTAGTTGAACATAGAGAAATCACAGCAAGGCCTACATTTTTAACTGATGATTTTAAACTAGCTGCATCTAGAGATAAAAAAGCTCCAATTACACTCTTACGACTACTTTTAGTTGACGGTCCACTTCCAGAAAATGAATTAGTTAACAAAATCTTTAAACTTGCAATTTTTTCATCAATTTTAGCATTGATTTCAATTGTTATTCAATATTATTTTGTCATTGGTGGAAGAATTTAAATGTCTGATCTATTTTTGCTTATTGGAGTAATTTGGTGTACACTTTTAGCAATATCTGCCTTTTTGGTAATTTTTATTGCACCCATCGATATTGTAATTTTTAATAACAGATCGGATTTGTATATTACCTCGATATTACAGGCAACAATAGCTATAACAATAGTAATAATATTAATAGTCTTTTTAAATTATTTAAAGAGACTTTACATTCAAAAAAAATTAAATATATAGTAATCCTGCTTTTTTTTATATTATTATATTATTTCAATAAATTAAAATCCTAATTGTATCAAAACTTGTTATAAATGGATATTTTAGATTCGACTTTATCAAATACTGATGCAGAATATATTATCAATTTATGGAAGGCTTTTTGTAGATCTCGACAAGCACTATCTTTAGAATATAATGCTACTGATGCAGTTATTAATAAATGGAATAATCGATTTTTTAACATTTCTTCAGTTGAACAGATTAAAAAATATGTAAAAGAAAACATCACAGCTGAGGGTCATGTTTTAGATGATCCATTCTAATTCTTTATTCAGGTGATGTAAAACTATTTTTTTCTGCTATATATGCTGATTTTATTTTTGAATATCCTCTCTCTTCTAAAAATAACCAATTTTTTCCACAAATAACACAAGTTATTTTTTTATCAACAGGTAAAAATTCAAGCTCATAATGACTGCAACGTATTTGATATTCCAATTTCATAGCTTCCATTTCTTTTATTGTGTCAATATGCCTGACAGAGTTTTCTGTCAATGTAAATTCATCATTCTATGTCTTGTAATAAGGTTAATATCACTTTATCTATCTGCTTTTATTATAACTAATAAACTAGATAAATGATACTATATATAAAAATCTAAATTTTTTTCTATTTTTATTTAACTAAAATATATATAGCAAAATTAAATAATTAAAGCTGTACAATAATAATTATGAAAATTATCGTCTCTAGTTTTATACTTGTTGCAATACTTCTATCCTCTTCCTTTTCAGCATTTATTAATGTAAATGCACAGCTGAAACCTAATGCTATAGTTTCACCTGGTTGTGGTGATGTTACTGGATACGGAATGAAAATGAATGTAAATGGATTTGAACCAAATAGTAATGTTGGTTGGAAAGTAGTTCATCCAGAAACACAATCAATTCCAACATATGGTTATTTTTCAACCAATAGTACAGGTGGATTTTCTGAATCTGCATATATTGAATCAGAATCAGGATTAGTTGAGGGTAAATACGAAATTCAATTCTTTGATGATGCTGACAACGATAGTAATCCAGATCCAGGCAAAAAGGAATTTATTGTATCAATGTCTGTTCCATGTGAAAAAGAATAGTAAAGATAAATATTAGCTAAAGAGATAGTTTAATCCTTATATCAGTTGTTTTAATTTAAGATAAATTACTATTATATTCTTTCAACCCAATATTAAATCATTATTTATTGTATTTATCTAATCTAAAAATTTCATATTCATTAATTACTAACCATCGTAATGTTATGAATAACTTTTTCATTATTAGTTATGATAAATATTCTTACAATTAACTCAATCGTCAAACTCATGATATTGATGATCTTGTAATTGATTTTTGCTAATTGACAGCGCTGTTAATTTAACAGAATAGATTTAGCTGTGAATGTCCTATTCTAACTTGTATGTTACTAGGATTTGTCAGGAACAGAACATCCACTATTGTAGAGTTATGTATTCTTTGTATTTGTATTTTCTTGGTCTCAGTTTACGGAATACTTCCAAAGCGTTAGATATATTCGATGACGAGAAAAGAAGTCATATTGCTATATGGAATTGGATACAAAGATTTGGTTCAT
>JAATVJ010000025.1 GCA_014523515.1 Nitrososphaerales archaeon TH1177
AACTATTGTCTCAGTCATAAAAAGACTATTTGGAGAACATATAACATCCAGATTAATAAGAATGCAGAACAGAGAATTGGTTTTCAGATGTATAGCATATAATGTTCACCGAATGCTAAAGTTGGTTATTATTATTAGATGGATTCTACAGAGTCATTGACATCATATTTATATATATATATAAAAATAATAGTTAATGCAAAATAGATATTATTTTTTATACTTATCAGAAAGAAACTTAATTAAACAACTATATTAAAATATAATACTTGTACGTTATAACGTTGCAAACTTTTGAAATATTAAAAATATACAAGTCTATTCTTGCAAAGTCAGGATTTTGAAATATTTGTTAAAATATTATTATATTATAGCAGATTATCTGCATCTTTTTTATACCACTTTTTAATTTTCGTTAATAAAATCTATTATAACTACTTCTGCTAATATTATATACCAAAAGAATAATAATATTTTTATGGACAAATATATATATATTTAGTATTATTAAAAAAAGAAATGTATTGGATATGGTTAAATAAACCTTCTTAAAATCCAATATTTTGACCAATTTACTTCTACGTATATATATTTAATATTAGATTTTGCTATTCTCTTTTATTTCTTATTCTTCTTCATTTTTTTCTTATTCTTCTAAACTAACCTCTACTGGAGTTGGATGTGAAACAATATCAAATACTGGTGATCTCTTTTGTGCAAGTTGTACCAATTCTTGTAGTTTTTCTTTTGATGCATCTGCTTTGATTTTAAATGTAACCTTTATCTTTTGATAACCATTTCTTACATTTTCATCCAATCCAAGAAATCCATGCAAGTCGAGGTCTCCAGAAAATGATGTTTCCACTTCGTCTATCTTTATTCCTTGTGCTGCAGCATGATAAATTAGGCTTGTTGTTAAGCAACCATCAAGTGCTGCAAATACATATTCAACTGGATTTGCACCATGATCTTCTCCTAATAATACTTGTGGTTCATCTTTTTCAAAGACAAAGGGTTCACTTATTTTGAATGTCTGACATGCAACATAAAAGTCATTAATAGTGGTACGACCATGTGCTCCATCAATCCATTTACCTTTTGCTCGGAAATTGAATTTTGCAATATCAGGTTTTTCCTTAATTACTCCAAGTGTCTCAAAGAGCTTTGATACATTGACTCCATTTACAATTTGTTGTTCTTGTTGTTCAATTTGTTCTTATTGTTTATTTATTTGATTCATATAGATGATATTATGATATCGTTATATGAATGTTATTATATTATGATAGCATGATATCAGAAAAGGATAACACATATATTATGTGTGAGAATATTATATTGGTAAAAAAGAAAGAAATGACACATGATTTACTAATTAGAGGATTTGATGATGAAATCCATTCATAATTAGGAGAATTAGCTAAAGAGAAAGGTGTTTCTATAAATTCAATTGTAAAAGATGCAGTTGACAAATGTCTTAAGCAACAACAATCTGATACTCCAAAAAACACTATCTTTTAATTTATTCTGATAATGATGATAGTGGTGGTAATGATTCCATATTAGGGTTACTAAAGTCTATGGATAGACTTGCAAAAGAGAGTGATTTATTTAGATGTTTTTGTGGTCCACTTTCTACTATTACTACTAAACTATTATCTAAACTCAATTGGTATGATGGAACAATAATGCCTTATTGTTATAATGAAACAACTAAAAATATTAAAGGACAAAAACAAAATCAGCAGAGTCAAAGTCCAAAAGGTATTATGAGTTACTGTAACAAAGTTATGGAAAATATAGCAAATAATGCCAATAGGAAACAAGTTTGCTGTATTGATTTTCTTATAAATGATATAGCAAAATCTTCATTACACCAATCTCTAACAATTGAAAAAGCTTATGATAACAGCAGAATTCTTGGACTTATGTATTGTACATACAAGACTGAAACCTTGCTAAATGCAGAGATAAAAGACCTTGTAGAATTGTTTGAAGGACATGACCAAATTTTTATATTGAAACAAGATGAAGTCTATAAACTTCATATCACAAAGGAAAATGTACATAAACTTTTCTTGAATTAGGTATTTTTATCTATATACCTATTATTTATTTAATTTTAATACTTTTTTAAGGAATAATAAGATATGTATTAAAACATATTGATTTGCAATTTTTGTATCTATCACAGTAGGATTTGAACCCTTCGATAAAGTGGGACCAGTGACTAATTATAAAATTAGATTTAGCAAGTAAACAATCACTACTAAGAAAGCTGCTTATACCTATTTACATGAAACATTGATAATTTTTATGGTGTAGGAATTTATTATAATGGATTCAAACTATTATTGTTCTATTGTGATAGTTATAATAGATCTATCACAATCTACAAATTTAAATTTTAATATTATGATTATAGTAGTAGGAGAAAAATAATAATATCAAATGACTAATTATCTACTACTATTAATAACTATCGAAATAAATTGATTGATTATTTAGTAGTAGAAATTTTAATAGAAAACAAGTTTGGGTGTTTTCTGGTTATATAATATACAAATAGTGCTATATAAATGCCTCCAGCAATAATCAAAGGATAGTAGGGAATTAAATAATAAGATGATAGAAATAAAGTATGTTTTAATTCAACTATAACTCCAGTTAAAGAATATAAAATAATCTTAAATGAGTATGGAACATATGTGAATATCCATAATCCACCAAATAATACTAATCCAACAAATTTATTTTTATTATATAAAAATGCAGGTAAAATAGTTCCTAATAACAAGTATGGAAATGTAAAGGTAATGTTTGGATTTGCAAATATAGTCGAAATTGTTAATGAGAAAGTAAATAATACTGCAATATATACTGGATTAATATTGTTGTTTACATTACCATAATATACAATAGATAATGATAGTATTGGCATTGCTATAAAAGAAATTATCAAAGATACAAACGGAGGAGGGATAATATAAAAAGATGTATCAGCAGATTTAATTGAAGATAAAGAAAACATCAACAATAAGAAAGTTATAGATAGCCACAAAACCCCAAGACTGATAGTTTGTCCACTAGTTTTTAAATAAGCATTAGTAGTAGACGGCAATTTTTGAAAATGTTTAAAGATCATGAATGAATATAAAATTGGTATAAAAGAGAGCATCACATGTGGAGGATTTAAAAAACTATCGAAACCAAAATTATCATGCCAGAGCAAATCAAAATATCCAGATAATAATAGACATGCAGGTATTACAGCAAACAAAAATTTTTTGGACAAATAATAGTAATAATTACACCTACTAAGAAAACAAGAAATAAGCTAGAATATATAACCAGATGTGCAGGTTGAAAGAAATTATCAACTTCATTGAGAGCATGATAGGTAATATCCCAAAATGCTCCTGTGATACCTGAAAAAAGCAAAATTATGAGCATGACAAAAAGATAATTTAGTATTTTATCTTTTTTATATTGAAAATATACTACTAAATTATGAGCCAATGTTGATATTCAATATTATAGCTATACAATAAAAGTACTGATAGCTAGATATTTGGTATGTCTGAATCTGCTTTTTTTATGAAAAGAATAGATAGATATAGTAAAATAGTATATTATTTAAATAAATTTATTTAAAATTTATGCTTGTAATCAATAATAATAATGCTGTAAATTGATAAAATATATAAAACAATAAGAACAAGATTTACAAGAAACTTTAATAAATATTTTTTAATGCTTCTCAATTGTCCTATTATATTAGGAAACTCGAAGTGATTATTACTTCTGAGTTCAAAATGGATTTTATATTATCTTTATTAGGAAAAATAAAATCTAGATCAATTAAGCATTTGGAGGTCAGTAAAAATCTTATATATTTTGTATTCATTTTATATTCAATTGAAATCAAAAATAATTTTATTAATAGGTAAAATTAAAATATGAAATCTGCAAAAATTATTAAAATTAATCAACCTCTCCAACTATACGAAAGCAAAACTCCAAAACCTAAAGGCTCTCAAGTGTTGGTAAAAGTCCAATCATCGGGAGTTTGTCACAGCGATATTCACTTATGGGAGGGAGGTTATGAAGGACCTCAAGGACAATTTTTGAAAACTACCGATAGAGGAGTAAAATATCCTATAACGCCAGGACATGAAATTGCAGGAGTAATAGATAGTTTAGGCGAACAAATAGAAGGTTTTGCAAAGAATGAAAAAGTTCTTGTGTATCCATGGATAGGAGATGGACTATGCCCTGCATGCAGAACAGGAGAAGAAAATCTTTGTGATAAACCAAGATCCTTAGGAGTTTATAATGATGGAGGATATGCTGATTATGTTTTAGTACCTAATTACAAATACTTAGTTAAACTTGGAGATGAAATTGATACTGATATAAGCGCTCCTTTATCATGTTCTGCACTTACAGCATATGGTGCTGTAAAGAATGGCAATCTGACACCTAATGATAATGTAGTAATTGTTGGGACTGGAGGATTGGGATTGATGGCCATACAATTAGCAAAGGCAATTACAGGTTCAAGAATAATTGCTTTGGATAGAAATGAAGACAAGCTTAAAGCAGCAAAGGAAAATGGTGCTGATGATATTATCAATTCAAAAAAGGAAAATGCGGTGAAAGCAGTCATGGAATTGACTGAGAGAATGGGGGCTGATGCAGTAATTGATTTTGTTAATTCTTCCTCGACAGTAGAAACTGATATGAATCTCCTTAGAAGGAGAGCAAAGTTGGTACTAGTTGGACTCTTTGGAGGCGAACTCAAATTGAATTTGATTGCAATGCCGACTAGATCATATAAATTAATTGGATCTTATACTGGAAGTATGAATGACTTGATAGAACTTGTTTCATTAGCAAAGAGAGGTATAATAAAACCAGTTATTTCTAATAGATTCAGACTTGATGAGGCCACAAAAGCATTGAGGATGTTAAAGGATGGTAAAATTCTTGGCAGGGGTGTAATAAATCCTTGATCGTCGATTAATTTTAAGTAATAAAAAAATAATCATTTTGTATAGAAATAGAAGTTATATATATGTAATATTAAGAACAAAAAGATTTATTATATTTTTTTGTACCAGTAGGATATGAACTAAATTTGACCTAAAAAGAGGATTTGCAATCAGTATTATATATATTTAATAATAAAAGTGGGTTCATATAATTTCCCAGCTAAATGTATGTGATTTGAATCCTTCTATAAAGTGGGACCAGTTAATGCATTATATATAATTAATATGATATCAATATTTGGATAAAATTGGATTAGATATTTCATTTCTTAAACCAAATCTTATAAAAGTAAAGACTTTATCTTAATCAAAAATATTATATTTTATTATTATCAAGTTTCTCATTAATTATATCAGTGAATAAATTAATATTATAAAAAAACTTAATAGATATGATTTTTACTTTAAATAATGAAAATTTTAGATAATGGCTCAATGGTCATAAATTTTCCATATTTTAATGGACGTATTGCTACTGCAAGAGAATCAATTCATGATGGAGACACATTATATGGAGTAACATCAGGAATAGTTTCAATCAGATTTACAGGTATAGATACACCAGAAGTTGGTTATAATTTACCAACTATAAAAGAAGATGATCTGGATGAACATCAAGCTAAACTTTATTTTGAATATCGTCCTATTGAAGATTTTATAGATTATCTTACTGATCCATTCGATAAAAAGTATTTTGATTCAAATAATTTTCTTCAAGCATTAGGTGAGGATGTTGTACATAATCATTTAAGAAAAGTGTTAAATGAACAAACAGCATTAAATCATAAATTTCATGCAGACAGAGCAAAAGACCTCACTGTTCCAAAATCACCAATAAATTTCTTGCTGAAAATAAAGATACCATCAGATTAGAATATTTTCCTGTTAGTTCTCCTGAATACAATGCAGTAGAGGAATGTTGGAGACAAGGAAAGTACAATATACTTTCCTGTTATTATTCTACATTTGATTCTCTAAAATATACAATTTCTCATTATTATAGAAATACTAAATTCAATTTAGATATTG
>JAATVJ010000214.1 GCA_014523515.1 Nitrososphaerales archaeon TH1177
ATATCTCCAATATTCATCTATTGATTTTGTAATACCAATCCTTCTAGTAGATAATATTAAATCAGGTTTAACATTTTCTTCTTCTTCTTCTTCTTCTTCTATGTATATTTCACTATTGATATCAGCTAAATTGTAATTATTATACTGTTTGTCTATACACAGTGCTTGTGCTATTTTTCCAGGTCCATTAGTTAGACTATATATATCATGTACATTTCTATACTCTTTCATATATGGAATTCCTTCTTGCGGTTCTAAAGCTCGTAATAATACAGCACCTGCCATCTCTTTTGGTGACCTTGCAGTAACATTGAAACAAAAATAATTTCCATAAATAAAATAAACATAAGACCTGCCCACAGGCCCAAACATAATCTGATTACCTTTTGTCATACCTTTGAATGCATGACTAGCTTGATCATTTTTAAAGCCATATGCCTCTGTTTCTACTATGACACCTGAAATCTTTATTCTTTTTTTATTTTTTATTGTTATGATTCTCACTAATTTTTTTCCTATCAAATCTTGCGCTACTACATTCGTCTCCCTCAAAAAAAAATTAGAATTAAGAATTTTTGAATTTCTCAATAATTTCAATTCCTTTTATGATAATAATAATAATAAGTATAAGATAATTTGCATAATAATCAAGTAAGATATCTGATTGATTTAAATAGTCTTTGATAGTACTAATTGTGTTTGCAAAAAAATCTTGGTATAAGTTATGAATTAAAATTGCCTTTGATTCTCATCCATACTCCATTTGGATTAAAGTTTTTCGATAAAATAGCTAATTCAAAATTTGGCAAAATTTATGCAAAATTTAATATCTATTTAATGCCATTGATAACTGCTTTAGCTGTATTTCTAATTGTAGGATCTCTTCTAGTAATATTTTCTAATGATTCTGCTAGGGAAGGTGTTCGTGAGATAGGCCCTCAAGGTAATCTATTAATTCCAGGTTTAAACCCTATACTACCTTGGACATATGGATGGATTGGATTGGTTGTTACGATAATAATTCATGAAGCAGGGCATGGTATTGTTGCCAGAGTTTACAACACCAAAGTAGAGTCCACTGGTGTTGTATTGTTTTTAGTGATACCAATAGGTGCATTTGTAAATATCCAACAAGATGAATTAAATAGAACTTCATTCAAACAAAAAAGTGCAATTCTTACTGCAGGACCTATGAACAATATGATACTTGCTGGTATCTGTTTTGGATTGTTATTTCTTTTAGTATCTTCACTTTCACCTATTTCAAATTCTTCACCAGATGAACCTGGTATCACTGTATTAACAGTTGGAGAAAATTCTTTAGCACAATCTATTGGACTAGAAAAGGATTCTATTATTACTTTTATCAATAATGAACCAATAGAAGATGTTGTAGAGCTACGAAATATTTTAAGGGATAATTTAGGAACCTCTATACAAATAAAGTGGCTGACAGAAGATAAAAGAGAACAAATTCAATCTGTTAACCTACCTGCATCTCTTCCAGAAAATAAAGGTGTATTAGGTGTTACTCTTGCAGATACATTTTTTGATCCAGTCTTAGTTTTAGACAGATACAAAAATCTCTTTTTAACTAATCCATTAGCAATACTTATGCCGCCAACTTTAGGGCAAAGTGCGATTCCATATTCTGATGTTATGTCATCTCAATATTCTTCAAGTATTTTTGGTCCAGCTTTTCCAATTATTGGAAATTTACTTTTCTGGATTTGGTTCATTAATTTTAATGTAGGAATATTCAATGCGCTTCCTATAACTATGTTAGATGGAGGTCAATGGTATGGTACATTACTAGAAAACAAAATTAAAACCAAAAGCAAAATTAAGCCATTTACTATTTTAAGTATAATATTTATAATAATTGTAATATTGGCATTTAGTTTACCATGGGTTTTAGCGTAAGTTGATGATGCATATATATATTAGTATAGCAGTAAAATGATCTTATTGAATTTTTTTGTTAATTGATAAAAATTTAATGTTATATAGGACTAAAACTATATTAATGGAATAAGAAATATAATAGATACACAAGTTTCAATTTATGTCTATTGATTATTTCTTTTAAAATAGATAAATAATTGATATTGAACAAATGAACAAAAAAATTTGATAAATATGAAAAGAAATACTAATAATAATGATAATACTAATACTAATGAGAAAATCAACCATAATAATGATTTAATAAATAATGGAAATAAAAGTGAGACAACAGATAGAATATCAAGGAATCCTAAATATGCTAATGAAGAGGAAGCACTAACAAAAACAATTCTCAATTCAGTTCCCAAAGAGTCACAAATTACTCTCGCTAGGTTTGAAGGGCCAAATATTGCTTTATACACTAAAAACCCTAAATTTTCTCTTACAGAATTGACATATTATCTTTCA
The DNA here is from genome assembly GCA_014523515.1 of Nitrososphaerales archaeon TH1177. Classification (GTDB taxonomy): domain Archaea; phylum Thermoproteota; class Nitrososphaeria; order Nitrososphaerales; family Nitrososphaeraceae; genus TH1177. The sequence continues at coordinate 2,416 of JAATVJ010000214.1, forward strand.
TCTCTTTCAAAAACCTTGAAAAAAAGATTCATAGTTAGAACTGATAACTCAATAAGACTTCAAGAAGATAAGACAAGATCTATAGTTGCTAAAATATTACCTAAAGATGTCGTCGTTTCAGCCGTATTTTGTGATGATGCAACTGGTGAGGTAGTTTTAGAGGTTAATAAACCTGAAGCAATTGATTCTGAAATTCTTATAAATATAGCTCATTCTACTGGATGGATAGCTCATTTACGACGTTCATCACATATTTCATCTAATAGTATAAAAAATATACATACAATATTGAAAAGCTCCTCAAAGGAGAGAAGTAATTTTCTAAGAGAATTAGGTAAGAGAGTTTTTAGAGAACCATTAATCAAAAGAATAGATGAAACTTTTGAAAATGAAAAATTCTCAGAAAGGACTATAACAAATAGTAATAAACCAAATAAAATTTGGAATAGCAAAGAAGTTTATATTTTTTGTTTAGGAGGAGTAAAACAAGTAGGACGTTCTTGTTTTCTTGTTGTAACATCTGAGAGCAAAATTATGTTAGATTGTGGTATTAATCCTGGAGAAAATAATGGCATAGATGCTTTCCCAAGAATAGATTGGCTTGATTGTCAGTTAGAAGATATAGATGCAATAGTTATTAGTCATGCTCATATAGATCATCAGGGATTCTTACCTACCTTATTTAAATATGGATACGATGGTCCAGTTTATTGTACTGAACCCACATTACCTCTAATGAATTTATTACAGTCTGATTCAGTAAAAATAGCGCAAAATAATGGTATTTATTGTACATATGAAACTCGGGATATTAATGAGGTAATAAAACATTGCATCACCTTACCCTATGGTAAACCAACAGATATTTCACCAGATGTTACTATAACACTCAATAACGCTGGTCACATTATGGGAAGTGCAACGGTACACTTGAATATTTCTGGAGCTCATAATATACTATATTCTGGTGATTACAAATATTCTAAAACTCAATTATTGGATTGCGCTGTTTCAAATTACCCTCGCGTAGAAACTTTGATTACAGAGAGTACTTATGGTGGTTCAAATGATGTGATGCCGGATCAAATAGTCGTTTACAATACTTTTACCGAGACAATTAATAAAACATTAACAAATGGTGGTAAAGTTCTTATTCCTGTGCCAGCAGTTGGTCGTGCCCAAGAAATAATGCTGGTTTTAGATAAAGAAATGAAAGAAGGTAGATTGATTGAAGCGCCTATTTATATTGAGGGAATGATTTCAGAAGCAAGTTCCATACACATGTCATATGCACATTATCTAGGTCAAGATGTAAGACGATCTGTTTCCCAAGGCATTAACCCATTCCAATCAGAATATTTTACTGTAGTTAATGGATTAGGTAAACGAGATGAGGTTTTGAATGATCCAAATCCTGCTATTATTATGGCTACTTCTGGTATGTTAGAAGGTGGACCTTCTGTTGAATATTTCAAAGAAATTGCTACAAGATCAAATAACAAAATGATTTTTGTATCATATCAAATCAATGGTACATTGGGACGGAGAGTTCTAGATGGAAATATGAATGAAGTTAGTATGATGGATAAAAATGGCAAAGTCAAAGTTATTCCCTTAAAATGTCAAACTCAAAAAATTGATGGGTTTAGTGGTCATAGTGATTTTAATCAGATCTTGAGTTTTGTTTCTAGAATAAAACCAAAGCGTGTTCTAGTAAATCACGGAGAACGTACAAAATCAGAAAATATTGCAAGTACAATTTATAATAAAATTGGAATTAGATCCTCTGTACCAGATAATAGAGAAATTATAAAATTGAGATAAGAAATTCAAATTATTATAACTATACAATATGATTATTTTATATAAACAATAGACTTTTTAGGGAAGATTGCCTAATACTTTTGGTTAGGAAATATATGGCTATAAAATATAGATGTTTAGAATGTAATATTGTTCTTTCAGGTGAAGGGGCTTCTCGACATTATCTTTCAAATCCTTCACATAAACTCGAAAAATTACCTCCTCCCCTTAAGCCAACGAAGAATAATAGAGGAGAGTATTGAAATTACTTATTCTCTAATACTCTCCAAAGTGGAGATTAATTGCCATATATTAGTACGAATATGTGACTGAATATGAGGATTTTGAGTAATATTCTCTAATAAACTTATAGCATTTGCAACCCTTACTGAGATCTCACCGTTTCTTTCATCTCTTAATGTTGATAAAATTTCTTTCATTGAATTTTTAATACTCTTTGGAACAGTGTGATTTTTTAAAATTGATTCTATTAGATTCATTGATTTTAATAGCTTTTCCTGATTGTCTCTTTTGCGCATTTCCTTTGTTTGTCTCATAGTCATGATATTATTTTGATATAAAAAAGTAATAAATAGGTTTTTTATTTTTTTTAGTTGACTTATTATTATTATTATTATTTAGGTTTTTAAACATCTCTTATTGAAGAGATAGAAAAGAAAGAAAAAGCAGTCATTTTTTTGATGATTTTAGAATAATATATTTAATTTTTATTACTTTTAACCTGTCTCTTGTATAATTTTATCACTTCATCGGTGTTTGTAGAATCTTCAGGATTTTTATCATATCTTATTTTTCCAGAATACTTTGGAAATCTCAATGCCAGACCAAAATTGTCACGGATCAATCCGAATGCTGCAGTATGGGATGGGCTGAGAGTAATTTCAGAGGCTATTATTTCTAAAACCAGCTTTGGCTTAAACCAAACGTCCATTTTCATGTTAGTTATGACATTAGAGTGCTTCTCTTTAACTATATAGTTTTTAAGCTCCTTATAAATTAGTTCTAAATCTTGATCAGAAAAA
>JAATVJ010000215.1 GCA_014523515.1 Nitrososphaerales archaeon TH1177
AACAATAGAGGATGCCATGGCTACTTTATTGTACTTAGATAGGTTTGATAACATAAATGATTAGAATATTTAAAAATCAGTGAACAAAGTTAATTTCTAATTTATTATTATTATTATTATATTATTGTATGAAATTATTCTATTGTGCGATCATCTTCAATTTTTATTCATTATCCTAGTTAACTGTTTAATTAGATCTTCATTTTTGATTGGCTTTTGAATAAAGTAGTCTTCATTGACTGTTTCACCCAATTCATGATGCATTTTTCTAAATTCTTCATAATACAATTCACTTGCAGTTAAAAAGCAAATTTTTGCTTTAGGATCTTGTTCTCTTATTTTGGTATATAATTGGAATCCATCTATTTTTGGCATCTTAATATCTAGAATTACTAGATCATAAAAATTGTTTTGATAATTATCTAATGCAGAAATAGAATCGGTAAATGAATCTACTTGGAATCCATTGTCTTCTAAAATATTCTTTATTGTAAAAGTAATATCTGATTCATCATCTACTATCAATATATTTTTACCTTTTGTAGTAGACTTTTTTACATTCTCTTCTATAGTCAACTATCAATATCCTTTATTAAGATCATAGACATTCATTAACACTTTTAGTTTACTAATAACAAAATAAAAAAATCATAATTGATATTGAATTTATATAAATTTAAATTATCAAATGACGATGTGATTTACCAAATCAGAATCTAAGTAAGTAAAATTTAGAAATAATTAAAAACATTATAAAAAATATTATTTTTTTTGAGTTATCAATATTATAATGTAATAGAGTATATATTATTACTATTATTAATAAAAGCCATAGCCTGAACTAACGACAAGAAGATGAATTGTTGGTTTAGATAGATGCTAGATCCAGGCTGCGACTTGGTTCGTTATTATTTGTTTAGATTCATTGAAGGTACAATTTAGTGACAATTATTTCAAATATGGATTTCTTGGTCTTTGTATTTATTTTGAATATCTGTATTAACTATTAATAAAAAATTGTAATCCAACTTGAAGAAATTCAAACAATCAATATCAATATCAATCTTTTTTTCCATTTTTCTTGATAAAACTTACTTGACCATTAATCTCCAAATAAGATGATTTAATATTTGATACATCATCTGTGCCACTTAGCCTTAAATAAGATTCAAATTCTTCTCGTGAAATTCTAGCCTTCATCAAACATTCATCTAAGATTTTGCCATCTTTTACTAACAAAATAGGTTTTGCGACTATCATTTTGCTAAATCTCCTGTATCTCGTAGTTAAATAGTCATACATTTTGAATATTGCTATTGCTATAATGATAACTGCAAAACCTTGTGGTATTGAGACTTCAGTTGGATTTAACATTGGTTCACTAACGGCATTTCCTAATCCTAATATTATTATTAATTCAATAGTGCTTAATTGACCTAATCCTTTATTTCCAAGCCATTTTATTACAAATACAATTAATAGTGTAACAACTGCTGTTCTAAAAATTACGGCAAATATTGTTTTAAAGTCTATATTGAATGCACTTTCTATAACATTTGAAACTAATAGTTCTATAGACATGTATAAAGAGAACTAGTTATGGTAATTATAATGCTATAATAGCGAATAAAATAAAACTTGTAATTAAAATAAAATAATAAAAAATTAAATGAGGATTTTATAAATATCTAATAAAAAATACAGATAGCAATAAACGTTAATTTTTATACTCATCTATAAAAAAATTATTTTTTCTTCAATAAAGAAGAGTTATAAATATTGGTAGCATTATAAAATGTGCATAATTCTTGTAAATCATTAAAATGGTGGGTCCGATGATAGTAAACGTCAAAGTCCAATAATGAAGTTGTTAATTCTTTTAAGCCATTAACGTATTGTTGCTCATTATCATCTTCATCATCTTCTAAATCAATTGTTATAGTAGATGACAATCCTGACATTTGTAAAATATTCAAAATAGCATTGCAGGAGAATGGATATAGCGTGAACGCCTTCACCGATCCAATAGTAGCGCTTGAGCATTTACTAAATAACTCAAATGAATACGAACTAATTATTTCTGATTATCATATGCCTAATTTGAATGGCTGTTAATTAGGTACTAAAGTCAAAGAATTAAACGGAAATATCAAAGTGATTATCATTAGCGCCTACGATAGTATTAAAGACAACAACGTCAACAACAAGAAATATAATTTTGAATTCTTTAGAAAACCTATTACACTATAAAAATTGCTTGATATAGTTAATGCATCTTTATGCAATAATGCTACAACACATCAAATCAGTAGGAGTCTAGATGAAACCTGATTACAAGTGGGCAATAGCGTTTGTAGATGATGAACAAGATATAGTTGACCTGTTTACAATATTCTTAAGAGAAAATGGATATGATGTAATTGATTTTACTAATCCTCTTTTATTACTAGATTATATTCGTCATCATGACAATAAATTTCGTTTGCTTCTTATTGATTACAAAATGCCTCATATCACCGGCTGTCAATTGGCTAACAAAATAACAGATATAAATCCACGAATCAAAATGGTATTAATAACTGCGGTCAACGATATCATAAATAATAATTTGAATTTAGAACTTATTCGCAAACCAGTGAGAATGCATCAACTTTACATATAGTTGCAAAATATATGAAATAAATAATTACTCAAGTGCGAGTTTATCTAAATAACTAAGTATTAAACTAGTTAAATAAGGTCATTGATATCTGGAACTTTCTGTCGAGAAGATCACCCCAATTATGGATTTATACAATTTTCAAGAATTTTGATATTCTATTTTTTTGTACAGACTATAACAAGAATTACTTAAGTGGTTGATGAATATATATATCTATTATTCTATTTATGATTGTAACTATATTTTTGTATTGGATTTATTAATTAATTATTCGCTATTTCTCATTCTTGAGTTTTACGATATGTACCATTACTAAATAACTAACTAATCAAAACTGAATCAATTTTAATTTTTCAATTCTTTCAATAAAATAGATTTGTCTATCACTATTTTTTCAATATCTACTTTCCCTTTTTGCAAACCTTGAATAAAACTTTTATCTGTAGTAGTTAGACAAATAATTACTTTATCATCTATTTCTTTAATCTTTTGATATAGTGTAATTCCATCCATCTTTGGCATCTTTAAATCAAGGATAATCAAATCATGAATATTTTTTCTAAAATTTTTTAATGCATCTATCGGATTTGTATATGCATCTACTTGAAAGTCGTTATGTTCTAAAAATATTTTAAATAAATTATTAATATCTGGATCATCATCTATTATTAATATTTTGGCTTTATAAGATATAGACATTCTGGACTAACTAGTTAAATAAACAAAATATCATTTATTAAGATTAAAGACAATTGCAATATAGCTTATCTATCTAATAATAATAAGATGAAGAAATTATAATCAATCAATATTATCCCCTTTTTTTTAATTTTTTATTACTATCAGGCTTTTTGGTGAATGTTAATAGAAATTAATTCTTGAACTACTATTTTCAATTTATCAAGGTATACAGGCTTTTCTAATATTTTATCAACTGTCTTCATATATGATTTATCGTAAGGAATATTGTCCTTTATATATGCACTAATAATTATAGTTTTTATTTTATAAGCAGTATCTTTCTCTCTTATTTTTTTTATAAAATCTATTCCAGACATTTGTGGCATTTTATAATCTGCAATAACCAAATAACAATTGTTAATACTTTGATAAAAATAATT
>JAATVJ010000216.1 GCA_014523515.1 Nitrososphaerales archaeon TH1177
TCAAAAAACGTTTATTCCCGCAACAGAACTTTATAATAAAAGAAAAAATATAGAAAGGATTTCAACAGGCTCTAAGAATTTTGATGAACTATTAGGAGGAGGATTTGAAGTTAATGCAATAACTGAGATTTATGGAGAATTTGGTTCAGGAAAAACTCAGATTTGCCATACTTCATCAGTAATGGTCCAGCAAAGAAAATCAGAAGGTGGGTTGAAAGGAGGAGTAATTTATGTGGATACTGAAAATACTTTTAGACCGGAAAGAATAGTTTCAATTTCCAAATCCAGAAATATAGATTATACAAAAGTATTAGAAAATATAGTAGTTGCAAAAGCATTTAACAGTGCACATCAGGAATTAATTATTCAAGAAATTGGAAACATTATTGAAACTAGAAATATTAAATTACTAGTTTTAGATTCAGCAATATCCCACTATCGTGCAGAATATCTCGGAAGAGGTACTTTATCAGAAAGGCAACAAAAAATAAATAAATTAATGCACATGTTAATAAGAATTTCAGAAACTTACCAAATAGCAATTATTTTAACAAATCAAATTCAATCTGCTCCTGACACGGTTTTTGGTGACCCTTTCAAGCCTGCGGGTGGAAATATTATTGCACATTCAAGCACATATAGAATATATTTAAAAAAAGCAGGAAAAAATAGAATAGCTAGAATAGTTGATAGTCCTTATCATGCAGAAATTGAAGCATTGTTTTCTCTAGGAGAGGAAGGTGTAACTGATCCTATTTAGATCTCAGTTAATGTTAAATTAAGGAGGAAATTTAATTATAATATGCCAAAATCACATGGAAGTAAGAGAAAATCCCGATCAATATTAACTAAAAGTAATATCCTAAAAGGTATTTCATATTTATTAATAAATTACAAAATAGGAGATAAAGTAATTGTTAGTATTGATCCTAGTGAACATAATACAATGCCTCATAGAAGATACCAAGGAAAGATAGGAATAATTAAAGAAGTAGGAAAAAGAATTATTAAAGTATCGATTACAATAGGTAATAAAGAAAAAACTTTACAGACAAAACGAAATCACATAAAACCCTTAACTTCTTAGAGAGGATTTGGTGTGGAAACTTTAAAAAAAGAAGTTATATCTCTTCCAGAAGTCAAAGAGATTCTAGAAAAAGTAAAAACAGAAGAAATGGATCAAATTCAGAGATGGACCTATGACTATGTATCTAAATTTGCAAAGGCGTCTTCGGAACATTCCAGATCCATCATAGATGAGTTAGTAAAATCTTGTGATTTAAAAGAAGATGAAGCAGTAGAAATAGCAAATTCTATGCCTACCTCTGTCGAAGAATTACGAGCTTTTACATTTGGATGGAAAAAATTGATTCTAACAGATACATTAAATAGAATTTTAGATATTCTAAAAAAAGATAATTAAACCACTTAAAGGAAGAATATTAATGTCACTACCGGATCATTATTATCAAGATAATAGTAAAGGAAATGGATTCGGTAGTTATCACGTCAATCGTAAATATGAAGAATATGCACATATTATAGAATTTACAATAAGGGGAAAGTCTTCGACAGTCAAAAAGAAAGAAGGAATTATAATACAAGCTGTTGGAGAAGAAAGATTAACTTTATTAGAGTTACTAGGAGATCCTTCAAAGAATTTTGAAATTGGAGATCGTGTTTACATTGGGAGAGAAGGAAGAACCAAAATAATAAGCGTGTTAGGAAGATTAAATTACAATGATCTTTCAGCTTCTGCACGAAATGAAATTTCAATAACAATAGAGAAAATAGTAGATATCAAAGAAAAAAGGTTCGTAGACTATTTTAATAATGCACAAGCGATTACCCCACGTGTTCATGGATTAGAATTAATTCCTGGGATTGGTAAAATATATATGAAAAGCATAATAGCAGAAAGAGAAAAGAAAAAATTTGAGAGCTTTAAGGATATTCAAGAACGTGTAGGTGTAAAGGACCTACAGAAATTAATTACAAAAAGAATAGTCGAGGAAATTTCTGGAGAAACAAGAATGAATCTTTTTGTAAGAAAATGAATTGGTCAAGGCGTTATGGACAAAATTTTTTAATTGATTTAAGGGTAACCAGAAAAATAATAGATTTATCAGAAATCAAATCTTTTGAAAATGTTTGTGAAATGGGAACAGGAAGAGGAATACTTACAACATATTTATGTAAAAATGCTAAATTTGTTAAATCCTTTGAAATAGATAACAAATTATATGATAAGGTTAAACCTTTAAGTACAAAATATTCAAATTTAGAAATTATAAATGAAGATATTTTAAAATATGACAAACCTTTAGAATTCGATGTTTTTGTATCTAATATTCCCTATTCTAAAAGTAAAGAAATATTATTGTGGTTAGCCACAAAAAAATTTGAGAGAGGGATCATAATGGTTCAAGATGAATTTAGTCAAAAAATACAATCGAAACCAGGAGATAAAAATTATAGAGCAATATCAGCAATAACACAATATTGTTTTTATATTGAACCATTCTTCAAAGTAAATAAAAAATCCTTTTTTCCACAACCAAAAGTAAATTCTCAAGTAATAAAACTAATTTCAAAAAATAGAATAATTTCTAAAGACACAATTTCAAAAATTCAGTTCATATTTTCTTTTAAAAATAAAAATATTAATAAATTAAATAAAAAACTCAATACAAATTTTGATCAAATAGATCTTAAAATAAGAAATATGGATCCAGAGAAAATAATTAGGTTTTCGCAATTGATTTGATACCAATGACAAAATAACTAAAATGTATAAACCTAATTTGGATAGTTTTTTATTGATTGATTCAATTAAAAATTATCTGGGAGATTCAGCACTTGAAATAGGAACAGGTTCTGGAATAGTTTCTGAATTTCTGTTAAGATATTTTAGAAATGTAGTAGCTACGGATATAGATTTTAAATCATTGTTATATTGTAAAACAAATACTAATTCAAAAATAACTTTAATATGTTGTGATGCAACAATAGCAATATCTGGTAAGTTTGATTTAATTGTAAGTAATCCACCTTATCTACCTAATGATCCATTTTATGATAGAACTATACATGGCGGAATAACAGGAATAGAAAAAACTATTCATTTCATTGAGTCTGGAATAAAAAATTTGAAAAAAAACGGATATATTATTTTAATAGTTTCATCTTTATCAGATACATGGAAAATGGATAAATTTATTTGTAAAAAAAAATTAAATAAAAAAATAATTAATAAAAAAAAATTGTTTTCTGAAACACTTTATGTATATGAATTAAGTCTTAATGAGAAATAGAATTTTAAATATATTCAATTCTATTACTTTGCCAGTAATTTTGATGCTCTTTGAGATATTTGTTCTGCCATTTGTGAAAGTGAGGAAGTACCTCCTAAATCATATGTCACAAATTTATTCTCATTTATAACATCTTCAGTAGCCTTAAAAATAGCTTTAGATATATCTTTTTCACCAAGAAAATCCACCATCCATGCACCTGAGCAAATAGTGGCTACTGGATTAACTTTATTTAGACCTGCATACTTTGGTGCACTTCCATGAGCAGGCTCAAACATAGCATATTTATCGCCATAATTTCCAGAATAAACATTCCCTATTGATCCTACATGCCCTGAGGCACATTCAGAGATTATATCCATGAATAAATTTGTACTTAATAATATGCTTTTATTGAATCTCTCTGGGTTTTTAACAATTTGTTGTGTAACA
>JAATVJ010000217.1 GCA_014523515.1 Nitrososphaerales archaeon TH1177
CATATAGGTTAATGGCGATACAGGAGATGCTACAAACATATCCTGTATTTTATATTCTGTTTTATAATAGGTAATATCTTGTCCTAATGCTAAACCATATCCTACTAAAGCCATGACTAAACTTCCGCTTATAGCAAATTGAGTATATTGTCCATCGCTGATGATGAATAAAACAAATAATAGAGAAAAAGGAGTGATTGCAGAAAAAATTAAGGAAAGTGGATTCCGTCTCAACCATAATATTCCAGTTGTATAGGCTATAATCAAAATTTGATAAAATGTAAATATATAAGAATTGGTTTTTGAAGGAATACCATTACCTTTATAATTATTTTTTTGCTTGGGAAAAACCATGTAATTTATAATTTTTATATAGATAATTATAAAAATATATTTTTTATCATATTTAGTACAATTGAAATTAATACATAAAGGAAAAGTCAAAGATGTTTATCAGTCTTATAATGAGGATGATAATAATCTCTTATTTGTTTTTTCAAATAGAATATCGGCATTTGATGTTGCAATGGAACAAGAAATTCCAAGAAAAGGTGAAATCTTGTGTAAATTTGCAAAATTTTGGTTTGAGAATCTCAATGTTGATAACCATATGATAAAAACAATTGACAACAACAAAATGTTAGTTGAAAAATTATCAATGATCCCTATTGAATGTGTAGTACGTGGTTATTTTTATGGTAGTCTAGTTGATCGATACAACGATAATAAAATTGATATGCTTAATTCACCTGATTTTCACATTTTATCTCATGATTTTGATGCAATAATAGCTAGTAAATTACCAGAACCATTATTTGATCCTACTACAAAATCATTTGATCATGATCTTCCCATTTCTAAAAATAAAATTATTTCCTCTAATCTCTTGTCAGAAAATGATTTTAATTTTTTGAGAAATAAATCCATAAAACTTTATCAGGAGATGAGTCAAATCATAGAGACAGCAGGTTTTATAATTGCAGATGTAAAATTTGAATTTGGTTTTGATAAAAAAGGCGAAATAATTTTGGGAGATTCGCTTGGCCCTGACGAATATCGAATTTGGAACAAAGAAAGTTATCAGAAAGGATTAATTCAAGAAAGCTATGATAAACAAATTCTAAGAGATTGGCTTACCAAATTCGGATTTAAACAAAAAGTTAAAGAATATAATCTACATAATCAAAAACCTAAACCTCCACAATTACCTTTATCTATAATTAAAAAAATTTTAGATAGATATATTTATTCTTATGAAAAAATAACAGGAAATAAATTTGAATAATCTAAATAAATTCTTAGATATTCCTTAAAAATCATTTGCTGAAATTCTTAAAATTCCTCTTGTATTTGGATTTTGTAATTTTGTTATTATTTCTCGTGGTATATGAATAGATGCCTTGTCACACTTTACTGAAGCAGTTCGTGAACATACAAAATTGCTAGTTCTAATTACAATATCATGTTGATTTATTAGAGTAAGGTTCCTATTTCCAAATCCATTTATTTGAAATACATCATCTCCAACAATTATTTCTAATTTTATTGGAATGTTATCTGTCATTATCAATTTTTGTAATTTAGGATGTAAACTATCGCAAGCCTTATTAGCTTTAATTCCTATAATGCAATTTCCATCTTCTGTAAGATAATCATCTTTAGTAATCTCTATTGTTCTTGGATGAGTTGCTAGAACACTTGGATGACCATAAAATTCAATTTCATCAGATACCATTATTTAAGAATGTGCGTTAATAAGGTAAATTTAAATTAAACACTACAAAGTAGTAATATCGAATTGTTACCAGCAGCAGCAGGTTATGATAGAGCTATAACAGTATTTTCTCCTGATGGAAGATTATATCAGGTTGAGTATGCAATTGAGACAGTAAGAAGAGGTACTCTAGCTTTAGGAATAAAATGTAAAGATGGAGTACTTTTGGCAGTAGAAGAAAAAACAAGAAAATTACAGATTTCTGATGTCACTCAAAAGATCTTTCAAATAGATGATCACATTGGTGTAGCTGCAGCAGGTTATATTCCTGATGCAAGGGCTCAAGTTGATCATGCTAGATTTTTCGCTCAAAGTAATAAGTTGATTTATGATGAACCTGTAGATGTAGAAATAGTTGCAAAAAATATTGCAGACATGTCTCAACAATTAACTCAATATGCAGGTGTGAGACCTTTTGGAGTTGCATTAATTATAGCAGGAGTAGATAAAACAGGTGGAGAGTTATTTTTAACTGACCCTAGTGGCACCTTTATAGGCTATGATGCAATTGCTATTGGCCAAGGAAGTGATCAAGTAAATGAATTTTTGGAAAAATATTATGAAAATGAACTTTCATTAAAGGATGCAGGAAAATTAGCCTTAGAATCAATCTATTTGGTAAGTGAAGAAAAGATTGGAATTTCTCATATAAAGATGTCGTTCATTGAAAATGAAAATAAAATTATGAGAAAAGTAACTGAAGAAGAAATTGATAGATTTGCAAAAATTGCAAAAGAAAATCCTTCAAATTCAAAAGAAAAATCATCCTGATTAGCTTATTATATAATGTATTCACTTTCTTGATTTAAATTGACAGTCAGATTGGGTTCTAAAGCTCCTAATATACAAGTTGCGGAGTGGATTCAGGGTTTACCAACCAATATTGATAAAAATATTGGAAAAGTAGTTCTCGTTGAAGTCTTTCAGGTAAATTGTCCAGGATGCTTTATGTATGGAATCCCACAGGCAATAGAAATTTACAAAAATTACAGTAGAGATGATGTTGTTGTCTTAGGATTGGCTACTGCTTTTGAAGATTACGATAAAAATACAACAGATAATTTAAGATTATTGTTATCTTCCGGACAAGTAATTGGTGAAACACTAAATGCACTCAGTCAATATGGACAATTACATGAAGGGAATAAACTTAATTATAAAATTCCTTTCCCTGTTGCTATGGATATTTTGCAGAAAAATACTTCCACCTTTTCTGATGTCCATATCCTTGATTTTATTGAGGCAAATATCCCAAATTATAATTCTTATAGCGAATCAGATAAGAAAATCTTATTTGAGAGGGTAAAAGATTATCTTAAAAACAAAAAATTTTCTGCTCTGACTTTTGACGAATATAAACTACAAGGTACTCCTTCTGCAATATTAGTCGATAGAAAAGGCATTTTAAGAAATGTTTTTTTCGGTGCTAATAATTATCTCAATGGTTTGATAAATCAATTAGTAAATGGATGAATAGAAAAATTAGAATTTTTGTAGCTATACCAGATTCTTCATTATCTGATGAAAGGAATTTGAGAGAAAAAACTATAAAAATTGGGAGATTCGCCCGGGCGTTTTCTATTTTCGGTGTTAAAAAAATTATCCTATATAAAGATCCTACTACTAAAAATATGAATTCAGATAAATTACTGATGAAACTAATTCTTGACTTTCTAAATACTCCACAATATCTAAGAAAGTTAATTTATCCGTTAGATCATGAATTATCATATATAGGTCTTCTTCCACCAATAAAGGCACCTCAACATAAAAAAAAAGTTAAACTTAGTGAGGTGAGGAAAGGTGAACTAAGAATAGGACTTGTTTATCATAGAAATTCTCTTCTTAATAAAATATTTAGCAATAAAATCAATAACAATAAAAAATTTATGCTAGATTTGAGAAAGAGAAATTATGAATATTATATAGATGTAGGTCTAGATTTTCCTATTCCATTTTTAGGAAAAGGAATTGATGGCCAAAAGATAATTGTTAAATTTATTGATTCTTATCCCAATTTAAAAGCGATTGAAGCAACTGAAATGGATATAGATAAAGAATATTTGGGTTATGATATATTGAGTATTAATTCAATTGATGAGTTTCTAAGAAAGATTGATCCAAAAACATTTGTTGTATTTACATCAAAAAAAGGAATAATTTTCAAAAATATAGAATCTCAATTTAAAGTGATCATAAAAAAATTTGAAAATTTATTAATTGTTTTTGGTTCTCCTAGCAAAGGAATTAGTGATATCTATCCTAATTTTCAAAAAATAAATAATTCCATGTATCTGAATATATTTCCTGACCAAAAGACTGATACTATAAGATTAGAAGAAGCAATTCTAGGAACTTTAACAATCTTTAATCATTTTCTGAATTAATTGACATAAATAAATTTATTAATGGGATAAGAAAGTTTTCTGCTGTATCCATGGGTCATAGAAAGTATAGTTCTCCAAGAAGAGGAAGTCTAGCATTTTATCCTAGAATTAGAGCCAAGAGTCTTGAATCTAAAGTAAGAAATTGGCCAGAACATTCTGAGAATAGTTCTCTTTTAGGTTTTGCAGGGTTTAAGGCAGGTCAGATTCAAGTTATGACAATAGATGATAAAGAAAAAACTCCTAATTTTGGCAAACAACTTGATAATTCGTCAACAGTGATTTCAACGCCGCCTATTAATATAATTGGTATAAGGTGTTATAAAAAAGATGCTTATGGAGAAAAGGCTGTTATCGATGCTTATTCAAAAGATTTACCGAAAGAATTAGAAAGAAAATTTAAGACAAAATATAATGAAAAATCTTTTGAAGTCATCGAATCATCTTTTGATTCTATTTCTTCTATTTTTGCTGTTGTATCAATTTCTCCCAAAAAAGCAAATCTATCTCAGAAAAAACCATTTGTTTTTGAAATAGGTGTATCAGGAAAAGATATTCAAACAAAATATCAATATCTTAGAGATATTTTAGGAAAGGAAATTAGAATATCAGATGTTTTTCAAAATGGTCAATTTATAGATGTATCCGGAATCACTCGTGGTAAAGGTATTGAGGGTCCAATCACTCGTTTTGGTGTAAAACGAAAACAACACAAATCTCGAAAAAGTGTAAGAGCTTTAGGAACCTTAGGTCCTATCTCTCCTGCTGTAGTTATGTATTCTGTCCCAAGGCAAGGACAGAGAGGTTTTCATCAAAGAACTGAATATAATAAACGAATATTAATGGTATCTTCTGCTGCTGATGGTTCTATCCAAACACCAGCACAACCTAAAAAAATTTCAATTAACCCTCCAGGCGGTTTTAACCATTTTGGATTAATTAATACTGATTATATTGTAGTAAGGGGATCAGTCCCAGGAGTACCAAAAAGATTAGTTAAAATGAGGCATCCTATAAGAAATACTACTAAAAAGGTTCTTGAACCTAAAATTATTGAGGTAATTGCAAAATGAATGTAGTAAAAATTTTAGAGCTGGATGGTAGTAATCAAAATACTATAGATCTACCAACGGTTTTCAAAACTCCATATCGTCCTGAAGTTATTCAAAAAGTTTACAATAATCTCAATTCATATTCGTTTCAGAAACAAGGCAGATATCCTGCTGCTGGACAGATGGTTAGTGCAGAATCTCGCAATACTGGATTAGGAATTGCAAGATTGGCTAGGGCAAAAGGAGAAGGTTTTCCAAGAGCAGGCCAAGCGGCTGGTGTAGCTGGTGTTAGACATGGTCGACTTGCTCATCCTCCTGTCTCATGGAAAAACATATATAAAAAAGTGAATAAAAAAGAAAAATTATTAGCTTTATGTTCTGCTATAGCAGCAACAGCTAACGCTGATTTGATTAGAAAACGTGGTCATCTTTTAAACAATAGTATACAATTACCAATAGTTGTTTCAAATGAGATTGAATCAGTAACAAAATCAAAAGACTTGGAGAAAATTATTATAAAATTAGGATTTGAAGATGATTTAAAACGTACATATGCTCGTCGAATCAAATCTGTTCACAAAAACAGCAAAAATAGAAGGTCAGCATTAAGTGTCTTAATAATAGTCAGTAATGATGCGAATATAGGAAGGTTAAATAATTCTCTACCTGGAATTGCAGTAAAAACAGTTAAATCAGTTAGTGTATTAGATCTCGCTCCGGGTTCTAAACCCGCAAGATTGACTATTTTTTCTGAAAATGCTATTAAAGAACTAAACACTTTAAAATTCACTTCAAGTATAAATCTAGAGATGAATAATTAATGAAGAAAAATTTAGCTACTTTAAAATCATCGAGATCTGTTAAGCAAAAAAAGAAAAATTCAGATTCAGAAAATGAGAAACCATTAATTATTGAACCATACATGACAGAAAAATCTTTTAATTTAATAGAAAAAGAGAAAAAATTAACATTTATTGTCGATGAAATAGCCGATAAAAAATCTATAAAACAAGAATTACATGATCTTTATGAAGCTGAAATAGTTGAAGTTAATACTGCAAGGACAATAGATGGGAAAAAAGCATTTGCCAAGTTTAAGGATTTGGATTCTGCCAGAGATTTGGCTACAAAACTTGGGTTGGTTTAATATATTGAAACAAATTATTCTCGGTAGATTTAAAAATAAGCCAATAGAGGTATAATTCGTATTGGTTAGGGAATTTAAATTTAGAGGTTATAATCAAGATCAATTAAAATCGATATCAATAGAGTCACTCTTACCATTATTGAATGCAAGACAAAGAAGATCTTTGAATAAAAGAGTTGGAAAATATATGAATGATCAGAAACGAAAGTTAAGAGAAGAGATTAAACTTGCACGTGATGGCAAGTTAAAAAATAAATTAAAAACACATGTTCGGGATATGATTATTTTGCCTGATATGATAGGTCTGTCAATTAGTGTACATAATGGTAAAGAATTTTTTGATGTTACTATTAAGCCTGAAATGGTAGGACATTATTTAGGAGAATATGCTATTACAAATAGAAGAGTACAACATGGTTCACCAGGAGTTGGATCATCTAGATCCAGTTTGTATGTTCCTTTAAAGTGATTGAGTTATGCCAAATTATTCTTATGCATATAAAAATTTTGATAAAAGTAGACAAGTAAGATCTGCTATTAGAGAAAAGGATATTTCTCCTAAACATGCTCGTGAAATTTCCTTAGCAATTAAGACTCTTTCTATTGAGAAAGCAAGAGATTATCTTGAATCAGTTTTACGAAAAGAAAAAGCGGTTCCATTTAGAAGGTATAATAATGAAGTTGGCCATCGCTCTAATATTCGTGATGGATTTAGTGCAGGCCGATTTCCATCAAAAGCAACACATGAATTTCTAAAACTTTTGGATAATCTAGAAAGCAATGCAGAATACAAAGGTATGGATCTTGACAGATTAAAGATAATAAATATTGTTGTTCATAAAGGTACTCGCTTAAAGAGATTTACTCCCCGTGCTATGGGAAGAGCAAGCCCAAAGTTTGATACTCTTGTACATGTTGAAATGGTCGCACAAGAAGGGGCAACATCAGAATGAATGCAGCAAAAAATGTAATGTCTAATAATTATAAAAATATGGAACTAGATGAATATCTAAAACAGGCATTGAGAGAAACAGGATATGGTGGAGTCGATATACAAAAAACACCTATTGGAACTAGAATAACATTATATGTAACTCGTCCTGGATTAGTAATAGGAAGAAAAGGCTCAGGCATAAAAGATCTTACATCTAAGTTAGAGCAAAAATTTGGTCTAAACAATCCTCAGGTTTCTGTGATGGAAATTGAAGTTCCAGAATTAAATCCCAAAATTATGGCTAATAGAATAGCTCAACTCGTAGAGAGAGGAACAGCATTTAGAAGAGCTGCAATGTGGACAATAAATACAGTAATGGGAGCTGGGGCAATGGGTGTTGAAGTTACTATAGCAGGAAAATTAAGAAGTGAAAGAGCCCACTATGAAAAACATTCTGTAGGAGTTATTCCTAAAAGTGGAAATGCGGCAGATAAAATAGTCAAAGTAGGCATAACTGACGTGTTAACTAAAATGGGTTTAATGGGTATCCAGTTACGAATTGCTTTAAAGAATGAAATGCCGAGTGAATTTGAACTTATAGAACCAACAACTGAAACTAATTCTAATACTGTTATGCAATCAGATCAAAATGCTGAACAGGAAATTGATCAAAATACTCCAGAGGAGGTTTCGACTCAAAAAACTAATGTAGAAAAAAATATTCAAAATCTAAAAAAACCTTATCTTAAACAAAACCCTAAAACAAAAGATATAAAAGATAAAATGGTAAAAGAAAGTATCCCAAAGGAAAAAGAGAAGGTGTAAAGGAATAGTAAATGAGTAGAATAAAATTATCAACTCTTAGAGAAATGAATAATCATGATCTGGAGGATAAATTATTAGAATTGAAGGCCGATCTATCTAAATTACGATCAGAAGGAGCTAAAGGTACATTGAAAAAAGAAAGTTCTAGTATACGATGGGTAAGAAGAGACATTGCTAGAATTCTTACTCTAATCAATGAGAGACAAATAGAAAAAAAGGTTTAGAAAAGAAATGCGATCTGCCGAAAATATATTATATCATGAGTTAATTGGATTAAAAATAAAAATATGTCAGTGTTCACAATCTGATTTTATAAATGTAGTAGGTCAAATTATTTTTGAAACAAAAAATATGCTCATTATAAAAATATTCGATAAAATTAAGAAAATTGCAAAAAATATAATTTATAAATGCATTATTTATCTTCAAACAAAGGCTTGCTTTACAAGTGGTAATCAATTGATAGGTAGACCAGAAGATAGAATTTTAAAGATAAGGAGATGATATGATATATGGTTAGAAATATAGGTCTTATAGTTTCATTACCAAAAAAATCTTGTGAAGATAAACTGTGTCCTTTCCATGGAAGCTTATCAATACGAGGAAGGTTATACGTAGGAACAGTAGAGAGTAATAAATCTTCAAAAATGATTGTTGTTTCGAGAGAATATAATAGATTAGTTAAAAAATATAAAAGATATGAAAGAAGCAAATCCAAAGTTCATGCATTTCTTCCACATTGCATTGTTGTTAATGAAGGACAAAAAGTAAAAATAGCTGAATGTAGACCGATATCAAAAACAATATCTTTTGTTGTAGTAGAAGGAGACAATAAAAATGGCATCTAAGTCGAGAGCAGTTTCTGCCAAAGGAGCATCTGAATTTCGTCCATATATTACAAGAGCATTGCCTGTTACTGCAGAACTTGTATGTGCTGACAATACAGGTGCGAAAATTCTAAGAATTGCTCAAGTTACAAAATACAAAGGTCGCCATTCAAGAATGCCTTCTGCTGCAGTAGGAGATCTTGTAAGTGTCACTGTTAAAAAAGGTCCTGCTCAACTAAGAAAACAAATCTTTGGTGCCGTAATAGTAAGGCAAAAATATCCCATAAGAAGATTAAGTGGTCTTCGAGTCACATTTGAAGATAATGCTGCCGTTTTAGTCACTCCAGAAGGTGAAATTAAAGGAACTGATATAAAAGGACCTGTTGCTGCTGAAGCAGCCGAAAAATGGCCAAGGATTGCAAATCTGGCGCCATTAATAGTTTAAAAATATGAATATGGTGATTAGAGATGGTAAATAAAAATATTATGATTAATAATATAAAAAAACATAAAATTGATAAAAATATTTGTTCACCTCTTGCAGATAATTTAAGGAATGAATACCATAAGAGAAATGCGCGTGTAATTAAGGGAGATACTGTCAAGGTACTACGAGGAGAATATAAAAATGTCGAAGGCAAAGTAGAGAAAGTTAAAACTGGTAGATCTGCGCTTTTTATTGAGGGTATTCAAAGGGAAGCTTCTAAAGGAGGCAAAGTGAAAGTTCAGATACATTCTTCTAATGTTATGATTACATCATTGAACTTACAGGATAAACAAAGAGGAAATGTAATTCGAAAAATAAAATCTTCACCAGATGAAAAAAAAGAAGTTAAAACAAAACCAACTTCAACTAAAACAAAGATAAGACGTAATTTGAAGATTAAAAATGTTCGACATACAAAACTAACACAAATAGCTGGCTCGAAACGTAGTCAAGATAATAAAGGGGATAAATAATCATCATGCTGTTAGAAATTAAAATGTGTTTAAAATTGCAAATGGAGACTGAGTAAAAAAATGACAAAAAAAGGAGGAAGAACAATAGTAAAAAGACAATTAGCTCCAACTTTCTGGGATATAAACAGAAAAGAAGGGCGCTTTATTCCAAGGATTCATCCTAGCACACATTCACAAAAATATGCTTATCCACTTGGTACCATTTTACGTGATGTATTAAAAGTAGCAAAAACTATGCATGAAGCCAAAAAAATTGTCTATGAAGGTAAAGTCAAAGTAGATAATGTAATCAGATATAATGTTAACTTTGCAGTAGGATTGATGGATACTATTGAGCTAATTCCTTCACAACAATTTTATCGATTCGTTCCTAAGAATTCACTTTTATTATATCCAATAGAAATACCTGAAGATGAAAAGGTAATAAAACTTGTAAAAATAAAAAGAAAAAATATTGTTAAAGGAAATAAAATACAATATAGTTTCCATGACGGTAAAACCGTTCTTTCCGATAATATTTATTCTGTTGGTGATTCCTGTCTTGTTAAATTACCAGAAATAGAAACTATTCAACATCTAAAACTAGAAACAGATTGTCTTGCAATATTAACGAGAGGAGACAATGCTGGAAAAATAGGA
>JAATVJ010000218.1 GCA_014523515.1 Nitrososphaerales archaeon TH1177
AAGCAAATCTTTCTGCTTCCTGTAGAGTATTGTCATATTTTGTTTCTTCTACTATTGAACCATCTTTATCTGTAACACATACAACACAATTTTTCTTTCCAATGTCTACTGCAATATGGTAATCTTTTCTTGATTCTATTATTTTTTCTATTTTTATTCTCTTTTTCACCTCCTTTTTTTATTATGATACTATTACCAGTAACCAACTAGCTGATGATAGACAAAGCTGCAAACATCTATCAGAGCTCTTTCTTTTGATGGCTCACATATACAGCAGCTAACACATATCCCCCATTCAACAAGCAAGACCTTATCCTAGTAGTAAGATAGGTCACGCCTAACAAGGGGTTTGCTAGTTGGATGAGAGAATAGATAACAGGAAAAGACTTTTACATGTATTCAACAAAGCAGTAATACCAATTCTTATATTTTTTATAAAAGGAAAATAAATATAGGAACGATGTTAAAAAAATTTTTAACAATAAGTATTATAATATTTTTTAGCATAAGTTTAACCACCTCTTCGCCTTTTCAAAATAATAATTTAATTCAAAACAGTTTCAGTGTATTTGGGCATTACTCTATTCAAATTGTTTACGCAGTACATACTGATGACAAGGATGGCGATAACGGCAAAGACGATGAGGACGATGATGATGACAAGGATGACGATAACGGCAAAGACGATGAGGACGATGATGATGACAAGGATGACGATAACGGCAAAGACGATGAGGACGATGATGACGATGAAAATATTAACATAAACTTTCCATATGATAGTAATTCTGATTTTACTAATTCTCCTTATCTAACTGGAGAAGATTTGCTTTCGTCCAGTTCATCTACAGATGATAGTTCTTCTGAAGGCAGTCCATTACCATCTGAAGTAGATAAAGAAAAAGAAGAAGAAGAATATGAAGATGAAGATGAAGATGTTCCATCAGATTTCGAAGATTCATCTGCCACAAATCGAGATCGTTTTTCTGGTTTGGTAGATCTATCAAATCCACCTCCTTTTTCTAGGTTCCAAGATCCGATTCCTGAACAGCCAGGACAACCCTTACATCCAGATCTTCCAGCTAACCCCACTTTACCACCAGAAGCAGCAGAACCCCGTAATCCACATATACCTCCACCATAATATTTTTTTGTGTAAAAGAAAAAGATTATTAGTTTAGAATTACTAAAGCTGACAATAGAGGAACTAGGAAAAATATTTTATAAAATTGAGTTAAAAAAGATTCACGTTATAAATATGGATCTTGCAGGACTATCATAAAAATTATTATTTAAATAAAATTTAGAGAATATATTAATTCTTGTTACAAAGACAGAACATAAAAATCTCATTCTTGTTACTAACTTATCATGTTTATAGCTAGTTAAAAATAATTCTTATGTTGAAATATTTACCTTACCATAATTATGATTATAGGTAAATAAAAAAATAGATTTATTGAAAAAGAAATTCAATTTTTTTGATTTTTTTATTATCATTATTATTTTGTATCCATATTATAATTGTAAATAATTTTTTTATTTTTAGTTAATCTTCACTTTAAAAAGCTTCAAATAATTCTTAATTATATACAAGTAACAGATTTTAAAACAATAATTGTAATTTAGTATATTAGAGAATTCAATAAAAAAAGAAAATAAATTTATTGATTCAGATTATTTACGTTCTGGAACTTGTTGGCCTGGTGGAGCGTTTTTACCACTTGGATTGATATTTTGTTGTTGCTTGTTAGGTGAATTTTCTGATTGTCCTGGACATGGTCCTGGTTGTGGTACACCATTCTTTACACATTGTTGAGACCAGTCTCTTTGTGCATCTGCTGTTACTGATGATAAGGCTGGAGCTAATATCATTGAAAATATTCCTGCCATTCCTATGATTAAAAACATATTTGTTTTATTCATTACCAAAAGTGGTACTATATGCTATATAATGATTTTATATAAATTATCAGATTATATTACTAGAGATTAAAAAATTATATAAAAAAACTTTTAAGATGAAAAAGAATTTCATGTATTTAGAATTAGATTGATAGATTTACAGAATATCAGGTTTAAAAAGGTAAAAGAGTTTATGCTTTTATAAAATATGACCCTGTCAGATGTGTTAGATATATTGATAATTCAACTATTTTGGTTACCTTTTTTTTCAACCAGTACATAGTTCTATGCTAGGAATCTATCTTTCATAGAAGAATAGTTTGTTGTATGATTCTCTACTCCCGCCTCTTCAGCTAAACTGTTTTAGTCGTGTTAGCTGATAAACTAGAGAAATACATTCAAATCTCTTGTTAAAGAGGACAAAATTATACTTAGTGTTTATGTTATTTATAACTGATGTGATAAATAAGAAGAGATGAACTAGTGTAAGGTTAGAGAATAATTTCATTACTACAACAAGCACAGTGCAGTTCAAATTCTGTCAAGCAAGAGAATTACTAACACAATTTCTATTGCATTAGCAATCTATCAACAATAAACTTTATGCTTACAAACACTATTGCAATCAGAACCATTTTTCTGAACAGCTCCTGTTTTATCCTTCCGACTAACCTTCTTCCTATAAACGAGCCGGCAAGCGCTATTGCAAAGAGGATAGGGACATAAAGATAAAGATAATATTGCTCTATAAGAAAACCCTGTGATATATAGACAGGTATTCGTGTTACATCCGTTGCCAAAGCTATTGTTGCAGCAGTGGCTATGTATTTTACCTTCTCTATGTTGAAACCCTGAAGAAGAGTCGCCCTAAGTGCACCTCCTGTTCCTACCAATGCAGTGATAAAGCCTGTGATACTTCCGCCAACTATCAATGCGGCGCTGTTTGCAGGAAATTTCAATACGGGTTTTGCCAAGAAAGATATCGATGTGATAATGAGAGAAATTCCCAGAATGAGCTTTAGAACAGGCTGTCGCAAGACTTCTATCAGAAATGAGCCCAGAAGGCTCAAAAGTACGCTTGGAACTCCAAACTGTAGTATTATCCTCTTGTCAAAACCTTGCCTGAAGAAAGTTATCCTGCCTAGATTTCCAAACAGATGAAATATTGCAACCAAAATTATCGCTGTCTTGAAGTCGGCAAACAAAAGGGCGAAGGGAAGAAATATTGTTGATGAACCAAATCCTGCCATTGTTCCTATTATTTCAGCTATCAGTGCTGAAATGAAGAACAGCAACGCTCCTTCTTCTTCTTCCACTTTCTAAATTTGAACTATTCTCTTTATAAATACCAAAGATATTATTTTAGCAAGGAACTAAAATTATAATAGTTGAAAAAAGTTTTTACGTGTATAATAATTACCTATAAAATATGTGAAGATATACATATATCCACAGATACTAAAAATATTAACTATTTTGCTATTAAGTAGAAATATGTTGAATTTAACATTTTATAATATATTAAAATAAACAATAACAAAATGACTCATTTATCTTTTCCTCGTTTATATGGCAAATTAGTAAATTTAAGAAAGCTTTCAATTGATGATGCTATAACTCTAGTAAATCTTATGAATTATGAAATATCTAAATATCTCTATGAAGTTCCTTATCCTTATAAAATAGACGATGCTTTGAATTTTATTAAATCCAGTTGTAATGATTTTAAGTCACATAAAGTGATAAACTTTGCTATAGACTATAAAAACAAATCAGAATATAGTAATTTACTAGTTGGAACTATAGGTATTAAAGATATTGATTATATAAACAAAAAAGCAAATATAGGATATTGGATTGGTAAAAAATACCAGAATAAAGGCATAGCAACAGAATGTATTAAGCTAGTTGTTGACTATGCATTTGGTATATTGAAATTAGAAGAAATTTCAGCTTTTGTTTTTCCCAATAACAATTCATCTATAAGAGTTTTGGAAAAAAATGGGTTTATAAAGACAACTACACAGGTAAATGAATATCATCCATTGTCAAAAAGATGCAAAAATTCTTTAATTTATATAATAAAAAAAAAGAATATCAAGTTCCATTAAATATAATTTCATACCTTCTATATCAGCATGAATGTGTTATAGAAGTAGAATCTTCCAAGTATAGGGTTCTACTATACGCTGTGCTTAATTAGTATATTCGTTAAATAACATTATTATAATAATGGATATATTGGAATATCTGAATTGATTCTATGATCAAAAATCAGTTATTAAAATAATATTATATTTCATAGTATAATAAAAAGAAAAAGAAAAAGAAGAAGAAGCAGAAGGAAATGTTAATCTACTATTTTATATTACAATCTACTATTTCAATGGGATTTATAAATATCCATTTTGCCTCATCAAAAAACATTTCTACTACAATTTTATAACTATCAAGGATTATATTGTTGGGTATAGAAAAATCAAAGTTTGCACAATCTTTTATAGATTGAATACCACAATCATTATTTTTTAATTCCAATACTGGAAAAGAATTTTCTGCAACTTGAATATCCTGTATAGAATTGTCTATCAAATAGATACTTACAGAATCAGGAGCTAAACTGATATCACATATATCGTTACTATCACATTGCAATTCAAGATATAAGTTAGGATCATCTATATCTAATTGCATATTAGGAACAGTTGTGGCACTAATATCTTGTTCAATTATTGTTTCATCTCCAAAATCAATAGAAAAATCAGCTCCAAATTTGTATTGACCCTGTGTATAATTGACTACAACCAATGGTATTGCATTAAATGGTACAGGATTGAATTTATAAGTTAAGGATATGTTAGTTTTATTTTGGTCTATTTTATCAAAAGTACTTGTATTTTGATTTTGTGCATATACATCAATACTATAGGTAAATATTACTGATATAGCAATTACTATTATTATTGTTATTGTTATTGTTATTGCTATTGTATAGAAGTATCTGATTTGTTTATTCACTTGTATATGTACTCAAAATTTAAAATATAAAAATAAACTGGTATTTGTTAAAATATTAAATTGATTTAAAAAAAAATTTTTAATAATAATTAAATAATTAAATTAATGTAGTTCTATTCATGGTATTACCGAAGTAAAAAGATTAGGTAAATTAAAAACTATTTTACTGATAATTCTATAATATAATTTTGTTTTTGTAATAGAAAAAATGAATAAATAACTTTATTAAATTATTCTAAAATACTCAATTCAGTTTCACTCCTTCCTTTGAAGAGTAATATATTAATATCGCTCTGCTAAAACAGAAGAGTCTATCGTAAAGATACTATTGTATTGTATTGTATTTTATTTAGCTTTTATTTAAATATACAATACTTTATTAATATTAATTCTATTAATTCTTAATATATCCTCTTTTATCTTATTTAAGCTACTTTAAATTAGATAATTATTTTCATTTCGAATTATCTTGCTTTTTTATTTAATTCTATTATTTCTTTGCCTAAAGCTAGTTTGCCATGTTTCCATTCTCTTCATGCATCATTTCCAAATTCATTCTTAAATTATTGCAAATTTTTCTTATACTATGTTATACCTTCAATCAATCTCTTTATCTTTTTTTTTCATTTCAATATTAAAAAGACTACATCTAAAGTATCCAATATAAATTAAAATAAAAAGATTCAATTTTATTATCTATCAAATTGTCTGCTGAAATAATAATTTTTAAATTGCTATATACATTAATAAATTGATAGTCAGTTAAAAATATCTTTAAAATGGACAAAATAAATGAATAATTTTTTCGGCGCCGAAAAAAATTGATTAGTTGTTAAGATATTAGAAAATACTATTTTATAATGTTTTTTGGCTATTATTTTATTTTAATACTATCAGAAAAATAAAATAAAAAATTAGAATAATATTCTTTTTATTTTTCAGAAATAGATTAGAGAATATTTGTCCACCATAGAGCAAAAATACTTTATACAACAATAGCATATATGATATTGAGGAAATATTATGAAAAAAGCTGCAGCAGGAGTTATTGCAATTCAAACTTTAGTTGTGATAACAACTTTACTATATGCATTATTAGTAGTCGCTATATTTTGTGAATTAGATATCGCTAGTGGAGAGAACATTGGTCTTACTGGTGCTGATATTAACAACTCATATACTCAACAATTAGCAGATGCATCTTGTAAATCTTCTTGTCCAGATTCTGCAGAATTGTGTATCTATATGTGTACTTAAAAACTACCCAATTTTTATTTTCTTTTTTATTCAATTTTTTTTTCTAATCTAATCTACGATATTATGTTAAATTGATTCTAACCTATTTTTTTTCTTCTTTTTATTTATGCTGTACGGT
>JAATVJ010000219.1 GCA_014523515.1 Nitrososphaerales archaeon TH1177
GTTGGTTGATTTGATGAAATCTAAATCTATTAGAACACGTCCACGTTCTATCAAAGATTCATTATAATCATGCCATGATTTGTTTGCTGGCATGTGTTAGAATAATTGGAAGAAGATGATAAAAATTATGCTACAAACTAAATCATGAGATAAAAAATATATATATGCTATGATTATTTTTATTAAAAAATTTATAATGAATTACATATAAATTTAACAAAAAAGAAAAACTATTGTTCTCGTAAACTTGATCTTCCTCCTTGTGCTCTTCTGAAAACATTCATACCAAGATTATAATTTTCAAACAATGTTTTTAATGCCTCAATTTCATTCGACAAAAATTGTATTTCATACTTATTTTCATTTGGATTTTCTAATAATAAATCCAATCTTTGCTTTTTTTCAAAAAGCAATTTTCCAACATTATGTTCATATTCACTTGACATTTTCTTTAGATAATCTAAATTAAGATTTTAATTTTACTATTTTTTTTATTTTTTCATAAATTATATCTTGATATTTTAAGTAAGATTTAGGATTTTCCAAACAAGATTTACACAAGAATATAGAATCTTTTTGACTTGCAGTTTTCAAGAAATCAAAGTCATCAGGAGATATATTTTGAACAGCATTACTACATAAGAAACAATGTAGATTTAGTCCAATATTTCTTTCAACCGTTTCTTTCTTGACCTTATTATTGTTATTGTTGTTACAATCCAAATGTTTAATTTTTTTTGATGATTTTGACCATAGAGCGTAATCACCTGCTGAAATTTGCTTTTCACAGAGTTGACATTTACCTTTAAATTTTACTAACAGTTTTATCCATTCAGACTCGATCACAATTTTTTAGTCCTATTTATTTCTTTTTGAAGAATTTCGACAAATTTTTCATCTAGCATAAAATTTGAAATAAATTCATGAATATCTATTTTAAATTCGCGGATTATCTCAAGCATGTACGGTAAAATCAACATTCCAAAAGTACTGGAAGAAACATGAAAGAACATGGAAAGATTAGAAATCAAATTACGCAAAGATACACCTCTTGAAAAGATTTGACCCATTAAAGGCCAGCTAATACCATATTGACTATAAGATATCATCTTATTCTGTATATTTTCATATAAAAGTTCGATTAACATATTATTCATATATTTTAATAAATTCCAATTTCTATTTTCATATATTCGCGCTACTTGTAAATCAATTAAGGATAGACTGTCTAATAATTGGGACAAAGTATTCATATCCAGATTCGATGATATAATACTTGTAAATAATGAATTGACAATATCTTTTCTTCGTTCTTCAGCTGATAAGCCATATCGTGGATCAGAATATTTGCCATCCAAAGATAACAAAATAGCTTTGGCATTATCTTTATTTTGACTAGAAAAAAATTCATTTAGACCTTCGGAGATATCAACCTTAAATTTTTGGGTTATAAATTGGCCATAACCACTGCACTTAGATTGAGCTATATTAAGCATAGTTCTAATATCGCCATTACTTTTTTCAACTATCCATTTTCTATCATCAAAAGATAGAGAATATTTTTGTTCATATAGTACAAAATTTAAAAACATCATCAATAGATTAGATGAGATACGTTGGAATTTAATTATTTTACAAAGTTTCAATAAATTTTTTAATTTAATGTTGCTAGAATTAGCAGCAAATATTATTGGAAAGTTTGACGATTTGACAATATTTACAAGAACTTCAATTCCTCCACTATCTTCTCTTCCATAAATACCATCTACCTCATCAAAAAAAAGAAAAATCTTTTTTCCAAAGATACTTGTATTACTAAGAAGTGGATTTACTAATTTTTCTAATTGTGGACCGCTTCTAGTATCACTTGCATTTAGTTCTATTAGATCATAATTCAAAACAGAAGCTAATAATTTAATTAGAGTAGTTTTCCCAATTCCAGGAGGTCCTATTAAAAATAATGGTTTAGTACCAGGAAGCCATTTTACCAACCATTTCAATATAGTAATTCTTATTTCTTCATTGCCAATCATCTGTTCAAAACTTTTTGGTCGATAAATTTCTGTCCAATACATATTATATCGAATCTAGATTAGTGTAATTTGCGTGTTAGAGGATGAATAGTTCTTTCAAAATACTTAAAGAGATCACGTTTCGTTATATCGTGATACCAATATTGATTATAGTGATTCACTGTAAGAAATAAAAATGTTAGAAATGGCTTAAGTTCAAACTCTTCTGGTAAAAATTCCAAAGCGAGTTTTGCTTCATCTAAATATATCTCACTTTTCTTTAGAGTAAGTTCAAATCCTTTTCTAACATCATTAGCAATAAGGGAATAATACAGAGGCCAAGATGGTATTTTAATTGCACCTTCATTAATTGAATCTTGCATTTCGTTACCACAGCCTACAGATTCACTTGCTTTTGACATTCCTAAATGGTAAATTTCATTTAAAGGTGTCTGATTTAAGGCCATATTTCTCCCAGCAGTACCCATAATTGAACGATATTTTTTATAACAACCAATCATATGTTCATCAGTAATTGATTCAGGTTTCATCTTTAGTTTTTGATCAATTAATTGACCGATTCTAGCATCTTTAAATCCTTCTTCAAATGCCTTTAGAACTGAATCACCTCCTTGAGAAATTTTTTCTCTAGCTATATCCAAAATATAAGGATTCATTAATCTATAGTCATCGAGATATTCTACATCTTCATCTTTATCCATAATTCGATCCATAGGTTCACTCAAATCAATAGCTATGATATGCCCATCTATTATAGAAGTTCGTAACTCATTTGAAAGATCCTCTTTATAATAAGCCATAGAGCCATCAAATAAAGCATTAAATACTGGAAAAGTCATTTTAACAAAATTAGAGTTCAAAATTCTTTGTACTCTATCGGCCAGAATTTCTGGTCTAGAAAGACGAGTTTTAATATCTTCAATTTTAGTAGCAGATTCAAGTTCCATATCTTGAGAACCAACTTCTTCTGCAAATTGAGATACAGTTGAATTTGGCGAATTATCAGAAATTATCCGTCTATGTAAGGATAGAAGAAAACGTTTAGTAAAATCTTCAAATTCCATTTCATATTTCATTTTATATTTATTATATTGTTTATAGCCTCTTTCTCTTAATAATACTTGTTTAAGTATATCTTTACCAGCCTTTGTACTCATTAAAGCACTTTTGGAAAAAACAAAATCGTCTTTGCTACTCATTTATAATTAGTTGAATTGTAATTGCCATTATTTATTAACTTTCATCTTTGACGCCTATCCCAAAAATAGATAAAAATACAGCTCCTCCTTTTTATCTTCTATATATCTATATATACTATAATTAAATAAAAGTAAAAAACATCATATTAGAACAATTATATACATTCCAGATGATCAATGGAATGAAATTAGAAATATTTTATCAGAAAAAAATCTAGAAAAGATAATAGATCATCCAATAATTTTATAAAAGATGGTATTAGATGGCATACTCTAAATATATTGAGAACTGGAGTCGATGGAAAATTTTACTGGGAGTGTAGGGTTCTAGTTCGCGTTCAACATGTCATAAAAGAGATTTCAACAATGGATACTGACTGATATATTTTGAGAAATTATGTGCCAGATTACTAAAAATAAAATAATAACAAAAAGGGAATAAGTGGAACACAACAATCACTTGATAGTATATCAGTAAAATCACCTTTGGGGGAAGGGCAATGACTATTAGAAATAATTCTACTATAGATAGAAGCAAATTAGGGGGAACTAAAAGAGTTTTTCTTACAGATAAAGATGGTGTTTCACTATCTGCTGTTATAACATCTGCCAATATTCATGATGTTACTGTTGCAATTGATACATTTGATAGTATAGTTATCAAAATACAATTGTCATCATCATCATCATCATCAACAACAACATCAACATACATAAAGAAAAAGCAGAATCTATGTCTTGATAAGAACATATTATTCCAAAGATTTAGAACAGGAAATAATCAAAAGTAGATATATTCCACATATACGGCACAGAAGAGAAAAAAAGATATTAGGTAAAAAGATTAGTTATAGAGGGAACAAATTCATGGGATAAAAACAGATTCAGGGAATTGTTTAAAGATATGAAAAGAAGATTAAAACTATCTTGGTCTAGTGCAACTAGCTAATAGCATAATTGTTTACATGAGGATAATTTTTGGATAGGTTATTAATTAGAAATGTTTCAATCAACTCAATCTATACAACTATAAGTAAAAATGGAAACAAAATAATAAAATGAGTTAGCTATCTTGAAGCCATTGCAATACGTTCCTGTTCATTCTTTTTCTTTATTGCATGGCTTGTCATATCATTGTTAGCCGCTAGAATAATTTCCTTAGCTAATGCCTCTTCTATTATTTGAGGATTAGAATAAGTAGATTCCCTTACTCCTTCTGCTATAAATCTAAGTGCTAAATCAAGACGTCTGAGAGGAGAAACATCTACTGAAACATGATATACGACACCACCATAGACAATTCTCGTAGTATCTTCATTTGGAGAAGAATTTTCTATAGCTCTTACTAGTAACTCAACAGGATTTTTCCCCGTTTCTAAATTTATTATTTCAAAAGCCGTTTTTACAACATTCAGTGATTTTGCTTTTTTTCCACCCATTCGTCCTGTATTTTTTGCATATTTTCTTCCAAAACGCATTAATTTATTTGCTAATCGTTCAATCAGATTTACTTCAGCTTTTTTAAGTCTTTGATGTTCATGTCTTCCAAAAGATATAGGAATTACCATCGATGGATTAAAAGATATAACTCTATTTAATCCCAGATCATTAATTTCTATACCAGATGTCTCCCACTTATTAAACAATAATATTTTTGTAATTTCCTTTCCGCTCAATTTTATCGCCTTGGTTTTTCCTTTTTACCATAAACTAATTCTTTTAATGATACGCCATTAACTTTGAAAACTTGCCATCGTACTCCCGGAATATCACCCATTGCACCCCCCATTGAACCTCCAATGCCCTCTACTATTACTTCATCATGTTCATCAACAAAATTTAATGCACCATCTCGTGGAAGAAATGCAGTTATTGATTTTCCATTTTTTATCAATTGGATTCTAACACATTTACGTACAGCAGAGTTAGGTTGTTTTGATTCTATTCCTACTTTTTCTAATACAATACCTCTTGCTTGAGGCGCACCTTCCATAGGATTAGTTTTTTTGTCAAGTAATAATACACGTCTCTTATAATATTTGTTAGCCCATCTAGAACGTTTTCTTTTTAATTTAAGGACACGTCCAGCAAGCAAACCTAAAGGAGATTTAGCCATTTTATATATTCACACCATTATTATCATTAGTTGTTTGTTCAGGGCTCAATATTAGAACATTTGAAATTTGAAAATATCGTCTTGCAAGTAATCTTGCTTTTTCAGCATTTCTACCTTCTTTTCCAACTACAACACCCTTTTTTTTTGAATCAACAACAACAATTGCCTGTTTTGTACCATCTATCCTTTTATTAATCTTTATCTCATTAATCATACTAGAATTAAGAATATTTTTCAAAAATTCATCTACGTTATCAGAATATTCTACTAACTCTATTCTGCGGGGCACGACATTTTGTAATTGCTTTATAGTCGCGCCTCCTCTACCAATAGCAAGACCCATTTGACCTTTATTTACAACAAAAATCACTCGATCCATTTTTTCATCTACAATACAATCTCTTGCAGTAGCACTAGTGATACTTGAAAATAAAGAGATAAGCCTAAGTTCATCAGATGTTAGTTTTATTTTCTCAGTCATTATTCCACAATACCTCTATATACCAATTTTCAATTATATTATACATCAAATGATTAACATGCTGTGTAATAAAGTATAATTTAAATTTTAATGAAGATTTTGATATCAATAAAGGAAATAAAAATTTGTTTTCAATATATATAAGCTAAAGGTTAAAAATAACTTAATTTTGTATAGATTTGTGTTCTTTTATTCTCTCTGTTCCCTCATCAAAACTAACGTAAACTAAATAACCAGGTTCATAAATACAATTATTAATTTGTCTTGGATGATCCTTTGTTTCAACTATACATATATTATTACTTTTAGAAATTATAATTGCTTCTTCAGAGATTGATTCTCTGATTAAATTATTGATTGGAAATACAAAAAAAGCTAAGACAATAAATACTCCAAATACCGATAATCCAAAAATCAAAAATAATTTCTTGGAGGAAAGATAATTTTCACCCTCATTACCAAATTCATAGTCCATAAATAAAATTAGGAAACAATTATTAAAATATTTTAACCTTAAAAAGTATAGTGACTGTTATGAAATATAAAAATAAAAAAATTATTGTGTCTCCAATAAGCTATTTACATCTTCTTCAGATACGGCTTTAAGCGCTACTGTAGAAATTCTATAAGGTCTATTGAAAAGTCGCCCTAGTTTTATGGAATTATCACCATAATAATAAATAGGAACTTTGTATTCTTTAGAGGACTTTTCAAGTAATTGTTTATCTACATTATTAAGTGAAGTAGAAACAATAATTAATTTTGATCCTTTGACATTAGATTTAACTTCCTTAATTCCTTCCTTATACTTATTGGATGATTTTGCCTCTTTAATTATTTTCTCCAGATTCTTCATTTTGTTCATTCACCTTCATATATAAATCAACCATTCCTGTTCCAACAGGTACAGTTGCTCCCACAATAACATTTTCTGTAACTCCTTTTAATGCTTCCGTTTGTCCTTCCATTGACGCTTTTGCAATAGTTGGAACGGTAATTTCAAATGCAGCCCTTGCCAAAACAGAAGTTTTAGTTCCAGCTATACCATGTCTTCCGATCTGTTGAAGATATCCCTTAGATGTCATCAAATCTGATACCAGCATAATATGTCGAATGTCAACTTCCAAACCTTGTTCCTCTAGAGTATTAGTAATCTCGCGAACTAGAGCAGTTCTCGCTGCTTCTATTCCCAAGGTTTGCCATATTTCATAAACATTATTTGTTGTTACACGAGAAAGATCTATGCCATCTACATAGATTATTTTAGATAAATTAGAACCTGCAGTTTGTATTACCCATTCTTCATTCTGTTTAACTATTGTAACTCTTTCTATATCAGGTACACCTTTTACTCGAGTATTGAGAAGCTTGTTTTTCAACAGTAGTAAAGTTTGAGCATCTAATTCTTCATTCATCTTTATAACAATACTCAATTCCTTTTCATCAAGAGTCGTTTCGTATTTCTTTTTACTACCCTTTAGAATTTCAAAAATATCGGTCAAAATACAGCCTCGATCGTTTAGCTTATTTTCAGAAAAGGTTAATTTTATTATTCCACTATAATCAATATCTGTCTTTTCAACTACATCAATAACCTTAGTATGTATTATCTCTTTTGCAACATTTAATGCTTTTTCTCTAGAAATTCGATGTTCTTCATCAAGGTAAATATCCATTGTAGGGGTTATAGGTTTTTTTCTTGCATCTACTAATTCTATTAAACGAGGGAGTCCAAGCGTTACATTTCGCTCTTTAACTCCAGCATAATGAAAAGTTCTCAAGGTCATTTGTGTTCCAGGCTCACCGATAGATTGAGCAGTAACCACTCCTACTGCTTCTCCCGGTTCAACCATAGCTCTTTCTATCAAATCAATAATTTTTTTAATAACCTTTTCTATTCCTTGTTTACTGAGTCGGTTTTCTAGTAATACATTTTCAATATTACTTTTTAATTTAAGATTAAAGTCAGAGACATATTGATTTAATATACGTTTAATTTCTTCTTCATCTGCTTTTGCTCCTTCATCGACGACTGATTCACTCTCAATTATTCTAGAAATATTAACTGCTTCACCATGGTCACTTTTTGCCGGATCAATACCGTCCTCTCCATAGAGATATTGAATTATATTACCATGAGGATCTCTGACTGTACCATCATATTCCATTTTCAAATGTTCAAGAGCATTAATTAACCTTCTTTGCATATATCCAGATTGTTGAGTTCTTACAGCAGTATCAACTAAACCTTCTCTACCACCCATAGCATGGAAAAAGAATTCAAGAGGTGTAAGGCCATCTCGATAATTTGATTTAACAAAACCTTTTGCATCGGGATTTGTATCATTTATCTTGAAATGAGGTAAAGATCTATTATGATATCCTTTATGGATCCTCTTTCCTCTTATGGATTGTTGACCTAAAACAGCAGTCATTTGGCCTATATTTAGTGTAGAACCTCGAGCGCCTGTTGATGCCATTATAACTCCTGCGTTGTTATTTGGAAATGATCTATCAGCTATTCTGCCAGCCCGATCTCTTGCCCTGGAAAGTTCATTTACAAGGTATAATTCTAACGCTTCTTCTGGTGATAATCCTCTAGTTAAGGGTAAACTTCCCTCTTTATACTGTTGAATTAGTTCATCGATCTTGTCATATGCTTTCTTGATTACTCCTGTAATTTCTTTATGTGTCTCATCTGATAACCATAAATCTGAATAGCCATATGTGAAACCCCTATGAGTAATGAATGTTTTTAATATTACTAAAATAGAATTAAGGAATTTTTGTGCTACATCGTTTCCATAATCCTTCGCTATTCTATGAAGAACGCTATCTGGCTCCTCTGCACCAATTGAGGCTTTATCTATTACACCACTAATCAATTCTCCATTTTTAATTACAACATCTTTTCCTTCTCCCTTAATAGCTTTATTCCATTTTGACGTAATAATAAAATTGAAATCCTTTGGAAGAAATAGTGAAAATAATTGCTTTCCTGTATATACTTTATTACCATCTTTTTCAGCTTTTGGTTCTAGCATTGGACCAGTATAGCCTCCTAATAATGCTAAATTGAAAAATTCTTCTTTAGATAGAAGAGTTTCATCTTTTGTTAAAATATAAGCCCCTGTAATAAAGTCTCGAATGCCACCAATTATAGGTCCTCCATATCTTGGAGAAATTAGCTGATCTTTCACACTCATCAATAAAGATGCTTCAGATCTTGCTTCTTCACTTTGGGGAACATGAAGGTTCATCTCGTCGCCATCAAAATCAGCATTATAAGGAGGACAAACTGCTGGATGTAATCTAAAGGTTCTATACGGAAGAACCCTCACATAATGTGCCATTATAGACATTCTGTGTAATGAAGGTTGTCTGTTAAAAATAACTATATCACCATCTGATAAATGTCGTTCAATAACATAACCAGGAACAATAGAATCGGCTACCATTTGTCTGTCATTTACATAATCAAGTCTTATTTTTACTCCATCTGGTCTTATGATATAATTTGCTCCAGGATAGTTATTGGGCCCGTTAAAAACTAATTTTTTTAATTTATCTATGTTCCAATTTGATACCGTTTCAGGGATGGTTAATTTTTTTGCAACTTCATACGGAATACCTACTTCAGAAATAGCAATATTTGGATCAGGTGAAATAACAGTTCTACTTGAAAAATCAACTCTTTTTCCAGACAAAGAACCTCTAAATCTACCTTCTTTACCTTTTAACCTTTGTGTTAACGTCTTTAATGGTCTTCCTGATCTATGATGAGCCTGTGGAATTCCTGAAACTTCATTATCAAAATAGGTTGTGACATGATACTGGAGTAAATCTACTAAATCTTGGACAATCAATGGAGGAGTACCTGCTTCTTTGCTTTCTTTTAATCTTTGATTTACACGGATTATATCGACAAGTTTATGGGTTAAATCATCTTCAGATCTTATTCCTGTTTCAAGTATAATAGATGGTCTAACAGTTACTGGTGGGACGGGAAGAACCTGTAAAATAAACCACTCTGGGCGAGCAGTAGTAGGATCATAGCCTAATAGTTTTAGATCATCATCTGTTATATTGACCATTCTTTCTCTAATAGTTATTGGCAAGAGTCGATTTTCTCCAGCATCAGTCTTTTCAACAAAGATAGTAGGTTTAGTAAAAATTAGGTCATATTGTTCCTTTTGACAATGAGGACAAATTTTTATTTTTTTGGATTTTTCTATTATTTCATCTTTAATATTTTCTAGAGTAATAACAGCATAAGATGCCTTGGCATTTCTAATTTCTTTATAATATTCTAATTCTTCATTTTCTAATTTTATTCGATTACAGGATCTACAAGTTGTAAGTAATAATTTATGAATATCATCTACAAATGCTATATGTAAAACGGGCTCTGCTAATTCGATATGACCAAAATGTCCAGGGCATTTTGCAGAGGTATTTCCACATGAAATACATTTTTGCCCTGGTTCAAGTGTTCCTAAACGGTTATCCATCAAGCCACCCTGAACTGGCATTCCATCTTCATCATAGGTTTCGGGTGCTGTTGTTTCAGCAACACTAAATTTTCTAACTTCTATAGGAGACCATATGCTAAATTTTATTGCACCTAAATTTTTAATTGATTCTTCCATGTATTTTCACCTCTATCTATAATTTCTCTTTTGGAATTAGCCTAGGAGCTATATTAAGGCTCATCATCTCTTGAAGTAATAACTTAAAGGCATATGCTATGACAATAGTTGAAATTTTTGCTTTATCCCCACAAACTCTGCATATATATCTTCGTTGTTTAATGTCATAATATGACAATAATCCACAACGTTCACATACATTTACTTCCGCTTTATCCGACTCTTCTAGTAATCGGTCTTTTAACATCATGGATGCACCATATGCAATAAGACAATCTCTTTCCATCTCTCCAAATCTTAGACCACCTCCTCTTGCTCTACCTTCAGTCGGCTGTTTGGTTAACATTTGAACTTGTCCTCGAGCTCTACTATGAATTTTGTCAGCTACCATGTGATGGAGTTTCTGATAATATACTACACCAATATAAACTTCAACAGGAAATTTTAACCCAGTTCTTCCATCATACATTTCCTCTTTACCACTATATTTGAATCCATACTGTTCCATGACATCTTTTATATCATTTAATTTCTCACCCAAAAAGGCCGAACCATCAACCACTTTTCCTCTTAATGAGGCTGCCTTTCCCCCTAAAGATTCCATGAACTGACCTACTGTCATTCGAGATGGAAATGCATGAGGATTTATCATTATATCCGGAACAATACCCTCTTCGGTATATGGTAAATCTTCTTGATTTACAAGCATTCCAAGAACTCCTTTTTGTCCATGTCTTGAAGCAAATTTATCACCTATTTCAGGAATTCTCATATCTCTAACGCGGATTTTATACATTTTTCCCCCTTCTACAGATTGAGTCATTATTACCGTATCTACAACTCCATTCTCAGATGGCCTTACACCTACAGAAGTATCACGCCTATAAGGGCCTTTTACTTCAAATTCTTTATATTCTTCAATGAATCGTGGAGGAGATGTTCTACCAATAAGAATATCACCTCCAGAAACTATTGCTTCATGCATCACTGCACCATCTTGTTCCAACAATCGATAAGCTTTTTCTCCTCTAAATCCGCGAATATTTTCATCTGCTGAAGGTAACTCAAAAGTATCTTTCATTCCACCTGGATATTGTTTTGCTTCTGCTTCATATACTCTGTAAAAAAATGTTCTTGCTAAACCTCGTTCTACTGAAGACTTGTTGAATACAACTGCATCTTCAATGTTATAGCCCTCAAAAGGAAGTACGGCTACAACACAATTCTGGCCTGTAGGTCGTTCATCAAGTCCAAGAAGGCTTATTGCTTTAGTACTAACTACTGGGATTTGAGGATACAACATAAAGTGTTGTCTGACATATGTACTTGCATTCATTAAAGGAGTAGAGAATCCAAGGCTTTGTTTAGCCATGGCACTTTCATATGTATTTCTGGGAGATTGATTATGTTCAGGGTATGGTATAACAGAAGCACCAATTCCAAGAATCGATGGAGGATATATTTCAACATGAGTTGTATTGGAGTCTATTGAATTGAGATCTATAGAGATAAAACAATTTTCTTCTTCATTGGCGTCAACCAGTTCTATTATTCCCATGTAAATCAAGTCTATCCATGAGAGGAATTTTTTATTGATCTTCTCAATAACTTCAGATGTCATTAGGGATTTTCCTTCTTTAACAATTGCAAGAGGTCTTAATACACGTCCAGAATTACAGGATATGTATAATCTTTTTGTAGCATTTACATTTAAAGAAGAATAAAAATAAATTCCAATATGAGGATGGATTTTCCCATTTCGTCTGAGAACTCTGAGTGTATTTGCTAATTGAGAACCGTCTTCAATATAGCCTATTGCTTTTCCATCTACAAATATTCTACAACCATTTTTTCTTAAACTTTCATCTGCATCATCAATATGTTGGACTCTCAATTCATATAGCTTTTCTATAATTTCTGAAGATGAAACACTTACAGAGATTATTGCAGATAGAGCAAGATTTTTTACTAATCCACAATTTGAGCCTTCCGGTGTTTCTGCAGGGCAAATTCTACCAAAATGAGTAGTATGAAGATCTCTTGCTTCAAAATTAGGTTGACTTCTACTAAGTGGAGATTGTATTCTACGTAAATGACTAATTGTAGACATGTAATTAGTTCTGTCTAATAATTGTGTAACTCCCACTCTTCCTCTTCCCCAATTACCTGTAGCTATTGCATTATTCAATTTATCAGATATGATACCAGGTCTTACTGCAGCTGCCACTGCATTGATTCCTCTTTTTTGTCCTGATCGTTCAAGTTGATACTTCATATCCCTTATTAAATTTCTAAATGCAGTCCTAAAAAGATCAGCAAGCATTTGACCTGCAAATTTTATAACTTTATTTCCATAATGATCTTTATCATCATTATCTACC
Organism: Nitrososphaerales archaeon TH1177; assembly: GCA_014523515.1. Classification (GTDB taxonomy): domain Archaea; phylum Thermoproteota; class Nitrososphaeria; order Nitrososphaerales; family Nitrososphaeraceae; genus TH1177. The sequence continues at coordinate 12,860 of JAATVJ010000219.1, forward strand.
CATCCTAGTTTAAGTTCTACCAACTTGTTTGCAGCTTCTCCAAGAAATAAAGCTTTTTCACCACGATTTTCAGGATTTTTTCCTAAATGAGGTAACAATCCCCAATCTAATAGTGTTTCAGCACGCTTTATTTGAAATTCTTCGAGCATACCTGGAGCAATTCTTTTACTGATATAGACAATGGCATCCCTACTCGAAATAATTTCTCCCACTTTTTCAAATGAAGGTTCCAATTCGTCTTGTATCTTTTCATTAAAAGAAATAGCATTGGCTATATCTTTATCAGATTCAAGTCCCAAAGCACGAATCAATGTTATTAGAGGAATATCAACAGGAGAACCAGGTATCTTTGCTACTATGGAACCATCAGGTTTCATAATAAGTTCTAATTTTGCTCGATAACCTACTATAGAAGAATAAACTTTTGCTTTATAATTAAGTGTTCCAGCAGTTTCTTCTGCATCAACAATAATTTTATTATAGGACAAGTCTTCTAATCCTACTATTACTCTTTCAGATCCGTTTATAACAAAATAGCCACCAGGATCTCTGGGATCTTCACCTAATTCGATTAACTTTGATTCCGGAAGATTATGAAGAATACATACATTAGATTTTACCATTACCGGCATATCACCAATATGAATGAATCTTGATTCAATTATTCTCCCATCTTCAACAATGCTACATTCAAGCATAATGGGAGAGGCATAAGTAAGATTTCTTAGCCTAGCCTCAACAGGGGCAACATGTGTAATAGATCCATCTAACTCCATAATTCTTGGACGTTGAAGTTTTATTTTTCCTAATTTCAACTTATATGGAAATTCAGCTGTTTCTATTTCTACTTCGTTTACTTCATCTATTATACTTTGTAAGCCAGATTCCATAAACTCATTGTAAGAATTTAAATGCTGTCGTGCAATACCTTCTCTTCTTAAAATATCATTAATAATTGGCCATATATCAACAAAATTATTTATCAAATAACGTATATCTCCTTATCCCTGTACAACATATCTGTAATATACACTTTCACCTGCAGTTGGACTTTTTCTAGTAATTTTAATAATATCTCCTGGTCTAATATCCAGATCTTCTAATCCTTTATCATTTGACATAATATATGGAAGTTGATTAGTTCTTACGTTGAATTTTTTAAGAATATTTTCAGCTTCATCTTTAGGAAGAATTTCATGTTTTGGTTGATAGATATGATTTTTTACTTTGACAATTTTTTTATCTACTGACAAATTAACAATCCTCCTTTCTTATATTTATCATTGGATAAATAAATTTTGATAAAAATAGATTTTTGCAATACGAAATCAGTAACTTTCTTGGAATAGGAGATATATGTAGTTTCTTAGAAAATTATAATTTTAGACAGCTATTAAAATATAACAGTTATGTATTTTAATAATTTGTGTATAGATTATTTTTGTATCATTAAGGCCTTCGGAGGGATTTGAACCCTCCTCAAGCGGTTTCTACCATTTTACAAAATAAAAGACCACAGCCGCCTATACTAACCAGGCTATACTACGAAGGCCACTAATATTTTTATGAAAATGTACATTATTTATTCTTTAGAGAATTGAAAAACAAAAATTAAAAATTACTATCATCAATTATACCTCTTTTAACCACTACTATTTCCCTTTTTTCTAGTTCTTGACAAATTCCATTCATTCCTATTGAGTCTCCAGCAAGATGTCCAAGAATAACAAGATTTTTACATCTTTTGTCTTTTTTTAATTTTAAAAGTTCATTATAATCAATATGAAGGTAGATCACTGTAGAAATATTATTTTCGTAATAAGTGCGTGCAATATCATATCCTCCATTAGATCCAGCAGCTAGGATAAGAACCCACTTTCCCAATTTGTTGGTTGATTTCCCATTGCAAACTATAACTCTTGTTAAAGCTTTTTTAAATTCTGGTATTTCTTCTATTGCTTCTATTAAATGAGAGACAGATTCCAATTTTGAATTATGAAGTTTACTTAAAATAATCTTCCTCATATATTCATCAAGTGGCTGATGGATATTCAATAATGGCATATGGAGAAGTTGTGAGGTGCTAATTACATCATTATAAATTAAAGAATGAGATTTTAAAGAAACTTTATGTTTTAAATCTTTAACCAATGAAATCGCTAGATTTTTTTTGATGCCATTCTCTACCATATAATCTATGTGTCTATCAAAAACTTTATGAAATGATAACAATGATTTTCCTAGTGGATGATGCGTTAAGACACAATCACAACCAAGGTTTTTGGCAAGATAAATATCTGCAGGATTTACATCAATGGAAACAAAAACCTTTTTAATATTATTCCCTTTAACATGAATAGCACTATCAAATGGTATTTTTTTCCATCCCGCTAAATCTAAACCAATTTTCATTATTATACTTGTATCTAATCCTTCCAAAATATTCTAAAATAATATTAATAATGTAGAATATTTACTTTTAACATATTAAACTTCTTTGCCAATTACTAATAATCCTCAAAATTAATGAGACAGTAGCAAATCTCTGATTGATTAATGGTAAAAAAATAATAATAATAAAAACTCAATAAAAAAATGAATTATTTTGTTGAAAAAATTTATTAATTTTTATTTGCGTTATCAAAATCTTAACCTAAAGATCTCATTCTTATTAATCTCGTTACAATTATTACACCTTTATTGGCTTACAACAGACGTTGTTCTATATCGCATTACAGGAACAGATTATTTTGTAGAAACATCTGGATTTGTTTTATTGTTTATAATAATTGACTATATTGAAATTCCTGCTTTAGTTTCTGGAATAATATATTATTTCTTTAATTTAATTTATAATAAAAAAGAAACAGAAAAAAGAATTAAAAATACAATTTTCTTAGTTCTATTGGCAATACAATCAATTCATATCTTATGGATTACAGACGATATAGTTTATTCAACTTTTGTAGGTGCTGATTTAATTGAAATTCCAGAATATCTTGTATGGATTGCAATTCTAATAGATTATCTAGAACTACCTGTAATTTATGATCTTTTAAAAAGGATCATTAAAAAAGAATAATCAAACATACAAATACCATACAAAGTGAATTCAATGTAATTGTTCTTTTAAAATGAAATTAAATATTAATAATCATTATTAATTCAATATGAATATTGAATACATCTTTTTGCCAATTAAATATGATAAATCTCATTAAATATATATGAAAAATATCTCTAAAATGAAAACATAATATTTAGTATTAGAAAATTAAAAAGTAGCAAATCAATTAAGTTTACTCACAGACGCTATTCTCTTCAAAATATTCCTTTATCCATCTGTCAGCATATCTATTAAGATTTTGTAATACTACTATTCGAGAAATTTCACTTTCATCCATTATACTATAACCTTGTAGAGCTTTTTGAAGAGTATTAGTAAATTCTCTTACTTCTCTAACCTCAAGCATATTATCTTGCTTTAGTCTATTAGTAGACATTCCTATATGCATATACGATTTAATTTCAATAAAATTCGCATTTCCTTGGTTAATTACATCAACAAATTCAGGTATATTATTTAAATCGTTATTGTAGTTACGAATTAGAGTCATTCTTAATACTGTTCTTGTATTAATTTCTGATAAAATATTTAATGTAGTAAGCCATCGATCCCATGCATCTTTATATTTTGGTCTATTTATTTGATAAAACATCTTTTTATTTGAAGCATTACTAGATAAATATAACTGAGTTGGTAAAGCATCTTCTTTTATTAAACGTTTAATCATTTCTGGTTCTTGACCATTTGTTACCAAAAAAATGGATTTAGTATTCTTTAATGATTTGAGATATTTAATTAAGTTAGGTAATTTTGGATACATGGTTGGTTCACCTGATAAAGAAATAGCATAATGAGCAGGAAATAACGATTCATCTAGTTTTTTCTTATTAGATTTAGAATTTCCGTAAAATCCTATAATTAATCTTTCTCTTTCTTTTAAGAGTTGATGTATAATTGCATCTGGTTCATCAACTAAATCCTCAGGCATATGTAATGTATCATAGAATTCTGTTGGACGCCAACAATATACACATCTATTTTCACAGTTCATTGCAGTTGGAGTCATTTCCATACATCTATGTGTAGAAATCCCATAGAACTTATGCTTATAACAATTCCCTTCGTTATAAAATGACTTTTTAGTCCAATGGCACAATTCTACAGCTGAATGATTAAAAACACCATATTTTGCCTTACGAAGTTTTGTTTGTAAACTTGGAGTAATATTAATCAAGTTATTCTCTTTATCATGATAAACATATTCATCGGAACAACTCATATATTTGGTAAAATAACAAACTAATTTATATTTTAACTATATATTGAAAATGGGCTCTGTAGAGAGCCTCATAGCTAACTACCTTATACATCATATCATTGAATAAACAACAGTCCAAATACGTTAGATTAGCAGAATCATTATACCGCATTCTCAAACACAGTAGGATTCCATTATATCTTCATAAAAAGAGCAACCATATCTATACAGTATGGCAACATATAGTACTAGTTACTATAAGACAGTATGAAGGCAAGAGTTATAGAATGTTTGCAGACTGGCTTGTTAAAGCATACTATTTGAGACTATTTTTACAATTATCCAAAATACCTCACTATACAACATTACAGAAATTCACAAATAAAATCAATATAGTGATGCTTGGAAAGATCATTTCCTCTTTTATCATCTTTACAAATGCAAGACACATATTTGCTGGCATTGATGCAACTGCTGGATTTAAAATAACACATGCATCAGAATATTATACGAGTAAAGAAAGACTACGAAAAAAATATGCTAAACTGTCAATCGGAGCAGATGTTCTAAAACAAATAAGCTGCAGCGTCAAGGTAAGACGAGCTCCAACAACACGACATGATAACATAGATTTCGCGCCAATTGTGACAAGAATATCAAAGATAAAATCATTATCGGTAGTTGTTGCAGATAAAGCATATGATAGTGAAGACAATCATGTACTTGTTAGAGAGAATCTGAAGGAATTCAGTATTA
>JAATVJ010000220.1 GCA_014523515.1 Nitrososphaerales archaeon TH1177
AACTGCTATGTGTATTTTGAGATAACCTCTTTTTACTTTCCATTTATGTCTGATCCATTCCCCTCTGTTTGTAACTTTAACACCGGTAGAATCAATTGCAATTACAAAATTATCATCATGTAAACTAGATTTGTCCTCATCATCGTTTATTTTGATATCCAATCTATTTATTCTTCTGCAAATCCTGCTATAATCTGGAATAGATGGTAGTGTGTTTGAAGCATGCCCTCTCACTACTCCTTCTGTCTGTCTATATGGTAAATGAAAATATGCTCTCATGTACCCAAGTAGTTTGATAAATGAATCTGGATATACGAATTTTCTACCTTCTTTTCCTTGATTCATCTTCTCTAGTTCAGAATTCCAGTTGTCCATAACATCAAAATCAAGTAATACCTCACCACGTTTAACAAGTGATTCATTGTACTTCTTCCAGTTCACATGTATTATGACTAGAATAGGTTAGCTAAATATGTTAGGAATAGCGAGTTACGCAACAAGGCATTAAATGTTAACTAGTTGAGAATATGTCAAGCGATTCTACTAACAATGACTATAATCCAGAAGAGATTATTAAAAAAGAAGCAAGAGGCCTAGGTGATGATACTGATTTTGGTGAAGTTCAAGAAATTTTAGGAGAATATATCATAACACAAAAAGGCAATGTGGCCAAAGATAGATTTTATATTCCAAAGAATTTAGTAGAAAGATTTGATGATGATACTGTCTATTTCAAGCTAACTAAAGACGAAGCAAAACAATACAAAAGAGGCTAACTTCTTTTTTTATACACACATAATTATTATTTATTTCAATAATTTTTATTAATATAATTAATTTTTCTATTGCGTCTAACTTTTTGATACATAATTAGCTTATCACTAGATTAGAAATAATACTACTTTCAAAATAGTCTAAAAATAAGTTACTGATAATAAAAGCTAAATACAAGCTAGTAGTATCTCTATAATAAACTCTTATTTTTGCACCGCTATCGGTATTATTCCAATATTCCAGAAGTAATAACAATTTTCATTCATCTATATCCAATAAAGAGTGTAATGATTCTCTGTTTATCTTATTATAGTTATTTTTAAAAAATCAACTATTACAACTTTATCTTCAAAGAATCGTTATTCATCCAACATACTTCAAATATATTTTATTCTTGTATTTCTTAATATTGAATAATAAGATTGTAGTATCTTCAACAAAAAAAAGAAATATTGTAATATTTTTAGCTGTTATACTAGTCGCAGGAGTTATTGTAATGTCTTCTCCATTTGCTGCCTATGGAGAGGCTTACCAAAGTTTTAAATGTGAAGGTAACAATGTAAATATTAATAGTATAGAACAAATCAAACAACGACAAATTGAAAATAATAATAATTTTGATGCAACAGCAAATAGTCAACAACAAGTGACACCAACAGGAGCAGAAGAAGAACCATTGAATGAATTAACTGGCAATAGCAACGGTAACGATAATGGTGAACCATTACTAAACTTAAAGAATGTATGTCTTAATTTTGGTATCAACGAAAATAGTGGACTGATAACATCAGAACCACAACCACCAACTTGTGAAGAATGTTTTACAATCCTAAGTGAGACACAACTAGAGGATCTTTTCCCAATTGTAGAACCTGTCTTTCAAGGATTAGTAATAGAAACACTAGAAGGATTATGCAATTTGTTAGAGGATTTAACTAGAGATCAAGACAAGGAACGGCTATATATTATCCTGTCTAATGCCCTGCGCAGTACATCTACTATAACTCTTGAACAGACAACTACCATACTAGATTGCTTACTAAAACTAGGATTGGTTATAGAACCCATAAGATCTTAAACTTTTTCTTTTTTTCTTTTTACTAAAATTAGTTTTAGTTGTTAGATAAATGTATTGATATTACCTTTATATTGTATACTTTTTAGGCACCTCAAAAGTTAAATAGATTTTATCTTTTATGTTATTTATAATGAGATGGTTGAATAAGATATTTAAAGATGATACTTGAAATTTCATAAATCAATAGATTAGCTACATTTTTGTATCTTTCAGTGGGATGTGAACCAAATTTGACATAAATATTGGACCTAATACAAGATCAGTTAATTCAATGGGGAATGATTTCAAATTTAAAAGATATTTTCCAAGTTCATAAACTGTAATTGATAATTATCTTAAATCTGAATAAATGAATTGTAAGATACTTATATCGATTTAAATTTTTAGAACATTAGTAGTTTTAAGTTTTTATAATTGGTATCTATAATTATAAAAAAGGAGAATAATTGAAGACTACTCAATATTTTTTTTTAGGAGTAATTATTACAATAGTCATAGGAAATTCTATTATTTTTTTTTCTGAATCAGATAGTAAAATAATCTATGCAAACTGGATATTGATAATAAATTCTCTTACTGCTGCAGGACTTTCTGCAATGATTCTCCTTAAGGATAAAGATAGTGATGAAGGATATAAAACTAATATTCTTCTAACTCTTGGTCTTATTTTCTGGTTTATAGCAAATATGATATGGGCGTATTATGAAGTAGTGCTTGATATTGTATCGCCGGTACCTTCTTTAGCAGATTTATTCTTGATGTCTGCATATGGATTTTTAATATATAGATTGATAAGTATATACAAAAAACTTGGTCACATTACAAATAAAAAAATTCTGATTTTAATAATCTCTGGTACAGGTTTATTTTTGATATATATATTAAACTTGACTCTAGACCTTACCGAATTATCAAATTTTAGAGGACTTATGCTTTTTGTTGTCACTATAGCATATCCTACATTAAATTCCATTCTAACTGTTCTTGCATTAATGATCCTCCTTAGGATAAAGAATGAAAAACATCACTTTATTCCTTGGATCTGTGAATTGATAGGATTTTTAGCAATAGTTGTTGGAGATAGTTGGTTTGCAATTATTGTTCTAACTGCATTTGTTGAACAATTATGGATGTCTGCATTATTATTGTCTGCACATTATTTATTAATTGCAGCTGGTCTTATATGGTATCTTAGATATTATATCAAATGGCAGTCAAGGGATCTCATTTACAAGATTTTAACAAATGTAAGAAGAAATATAATTTTCAAAAAAGTTTTGGTTAGTTCCATTATAGCAATATCTTTTCTAATATTTGCCAGTTTTTATTATACAAATGTTTATAGCGGTGACCAAAGTAAGGATTTTTTTATAAAAAAAAGTTCTTCCTATCCTCAACTCTCATCAACGTATAATGAGGATAATAGAAAGGATATTGTTATTGGCGCTATTTTACCATTTACTGGTTCCTTTTCCTCACTTGGTAAATCTATAAAGGTAGCATTAGAAAAAGCTGAATATGATGTAAACAAACATTTTGAAGAAATGAATTCTTCATCACACTTTAATCTATTAATGGCTAATTCAAAGACTAGTCCAGAAGAAACTCTCGTAGCAATAAAAAGATTACATGAAAATGGTGCAAATATTATTGTAGGACCTGCAATCGGTACTACAGTTAACGCTGCCAAAGAATATGCAGATGCTAATAATATCATCCTTATTAGTTACTCTAGTACTTCGCCATTTCTTTCTATTGAAGGAGATAATCTTTTTCGTTTAGTTCCTGATGATACAAACCAAGGAAAAATAGTTGCAGAAAGAATGATTAGTGACGGTATAAAAGTTATTGTTCCAATCTGGAGAGGTGGAATATATGCAAATG
>JAATVJ010000026.1 GCA_014523515.1 Nitrososphaerales archaeon TH1177
CACATGGTTTGTATTAAAATATTTGCTAGGGTATCCGAATGTTAAAAATTATGACGGATCATGGACAGAATGGGGTAACATTGTTGGTAATCCTATTGAAAAAGGAGGAGTATAATATAGAAAAAAAATATTTGATTGATTATATCAAAAAAAGTTATACGACTAGATTTAAAAAAAATAATTTTTTTCTCCCTATTATCATCTATACGGATGTCTACTATACTATATAGTAAAGCTTTATGAGAACTTCATATATTAGTTATATGCAAAATTTGCATAATAGATGAAAATTCATCCATATTACCAATTCATTAAACGAAAAATGAATATACCAAAATACCAATATAGGTATACCATTAATCAAATCTATTGTGCTCGATCAATTATCTGACAAACGGATTGATGATAAAAAACTCAGAAATCAGGGAATTACCTACATAATAGATAAATTACAAGGATTTGATAAGGAAAACTTTACTATTATTTCTCCAATGATAGATATAGTCAAGATATATGGAGCATATCCTATGCTTATAACAAATGAGCAATTACTTGATAAGATAAAATTCTATCATGAAAATAATGTTTTAGTATCAGCTGGTAGTACGTTGACAGAATATGCTATTAGAGAGAATGTGTTTGAACAATTTGTAAAAGAAGCAGCTTCTCTAGGATTCGACATAATAGAAATCGGAGAAAACAATATCCAATTAAACATAGAGCAAAAGAAAAAAACATCCACTATTATCAAATCCCATGGGTTAAAACATTATTGGAAAATAGGTAAAAAAGATCCTAGTAGACAATTGACTACAGAAAAAACAATTGATAAGATTAATGAAGCTTTGAGTGTACATCAAGATAAAATTATTTTAGAGGCGAATTTAGGCTACAGTGTTGGCATATATGATGAAAAAAGTAATATTAAATGGAGTATATTGAGTGCTATAACATCGACTGTATCTCCTGATAATATTATATTTGAAGCTCCTTTAGAAGTTCAACAAGCAGCATTAATCGCAGAATTTGGCCAAAGGGTCAACCTAGCAGAGATAAAATTGGAGAATGTTGCATCAATTGAATCACAAAGAAGAGGATTTTTATCAAAAGCAAGTTTTAGTATTTCTTCTCTTAAGAAGAGTCCTAATGGCGGTCCAGCTACAAAATTTATTTATTTTATCCTACAAAATAAAAGTCCCCTTGAGCAAAGCGATTTAATGCATCTTACTGGTCTACCAAGACGAACGATTCAGGCATCAATTGAGGATTTAAAAGAGCAAGGACTAATCTATGAGAAAAGTAACCTTGAAGATATCAGAAGGAAAGTCTATCATCTTGCTAAAGAGGGATGGGTTTAATTTGTATCATATATAAACAATCTACTACTAATAATAATAATAATAATAAAATATTTAAATGAATTAAGCAAAATACAAATATATTAAAAATAAATTATGGCGTTTATTTAACTCTATCACATATATATCTTGAATTATACATTGATAATTTATTATAGCATGTTCATTTATTACATAACGTGTCTAAAATAAGAAAAGATTTTGTTATTAGAAGCAAATTTTATTGCTATATTATCTTTTATAGCAATAAAATTTTTCAATTTGTATTGATCCAATTATAAAAAATATGTCTAATATAACTTTCTTTAACACAAGAAAAAATTCAAAATCTTTTCGATATTTGACTTTTTAACCTTATTTTTCCTTCCTTACAATTAGGGCAACTAATATCATTATCTGCAATAAGATATTTAGATGCTTCATAATATGATATTTCCCAGGAACAAGATAAACAACTGATAAAATATTTATGATAAGGTAAAGATATTTTATGAAGATGTTCTTCTACATATATCATTTCTTCAATCCAGTCATCTATTTGTGTTTTGTTTGAAATTTGAGTTACCATTAATTATAAAAGAAATATCACTCATTTAATTAATTCTAAATATGCTTTTTAGCCTTTATATGTGCACTAAATGCATAAATAATAAGTATATAGAAATATAAAAATTCAATTGTGTATTAATTGGATTTTAATATATTTAAATATAAATTACTATACTATAATTCAAATTGTGATAAGATTTATAAAAATTAAGTTAGTAGGGAATTTAAGATCATTATTTTATGTTTTCTCCCTACTAACTTAAGGAAGATGATTGAATTCATTGGATTCATGCCAGTTTGTTTGTGTCTTTTATGATTGACAATAGTATTGCATATTATTATATAGTAACATAAGATATATAATTGATTGCACAGATGCAAAAAAATAAAATTATATGAAATATATACTTACTTTAACAATTAATGGAATGTTTATAATGCATTTAGTTTGAATAAAGTCATATTTATAACAAAGAAGATAACAAAAAATATATTTATATTTACAATAAACTATCGTTTAAGTAGAAATTAAAAAGTTATTATATTAAATATATAAAGTTCAATTATTAATGCAAAAAGTAGCTCATGCATATCATAATATGGCAAAGTTATTTTATCTAATGTCATAAGATTAAACATAACACTTATTATTTTCCTTTTCAACTAAATAATATATGAAATTATCATATATGCAAACCGCTTCTTTTGGAGTTACGATCATGAATTTCATACTTATTTTGACGATTTCGACCTTAATTATCACAATTCCTAACACTAATATTGTTAATGCACAATTAGATTCTACTAATTTATTAAATAATACATTATTTGTAACTGGATCAGCTACAACTCATACAAAGTCAGATAAAGTTACTGTATCACTTGGTGTTGAAACAACTAATAAAACTGCAGAAAAAGCCCTATTCTCGAATTCTAATTTGATGAATAAAGTTATTAATGCATTAAAAGAATCTGGAGTTCAAGAAAATGAGACCAGTACCTCCTCATTTACTATAAATCCTAATTACAATTATTCTGAATATGGAGCTAAAGGAAATTTAACAGGTTTCACAGTATCAAATTCTATTCATATTACTAGCTCTAATATCGATCAAATTTCACAATGGATTGATAAGGCAGTGCAAGCAGGCGCTAACACCGTTAATGAAGTTTACTTTAGTATATCTCCTAATAAGTTAGAAGAAATAAAGAATACGTTGTTAAAAGATGCAGTTGCAAATGCTAAATCCAAAGCTGACATTGTTGCTGCAGCAGCTGAATTAAATGTTACTGGCATACAATCAATTACCGTCGGAGAACTAGGTTTACCTCCATTACCAGTACCAATATATTCTAAATCTGTTGCTTTTGATGAAGCATCTTCAACACCGATTCTTGCAGGGGAACAGGAAATTTCTTCAACAGTAAGTATTGCCTATATTTTAGGTAGATAATTCTATTATCTATTTTACTTTTTATTATAAATAGTATATCCTGAAGTAGCCAAATTTTAAGAAAAATAACAATATCAATTGTCCTAATTCCAACAAGGAAAATCAGGTTAAAAAGTAACATATCAAGAAGATTTGAATTTCTTATTTTTATTCTATTAGTATAAATTAGAAATATTAGATTTATAATTACTTTATAATTAATTTAATATAAAGAACAGTAAATAATAATTTGAGAAAATAATGCTAATTTTATTCATTCTATACCCATTAGCCTATATTTTCTAATTCTATTTACTTATAATATCATATAAACAGGAAAAAATATTTGCTATTGTGTTTAATATATACAATGTTAAAATACTTTAAGCATTCCAAAAGCGATTTGATTAGAAAATATATGCTAATTGGTATAATAATAAATAATCATGTTAATAATAAAATTTAATAAATTAGACATTAATTTAATAGAAAAATATTATTTAATAAACAAAGTATGATGAATCAACAACATAATATTCTAATCTGCTATAAGTTTTTACTTATTTAATATAGAGATCCTCGTATTATTATTACTGTTATCATTATGTGTAGATGATTAAATTAAATTAAACCCATCCCTCTTTAGCAAGATGATAGACTTTCCTTCTGATATCTTCAAGGTTACTTTTCTCATAGATTAGCCCTTGTTCTTTTAAATCCTCAAGTGATGCCTGAACAGTTCTTCTTGGCAAACCAGTTAGATGGATTAAATCGCTTTGCTCAAGGGGACTTTTATTTTGTAGAATAAAATAAATAAACTTTGTAGCAGGCCCACCATTAGGATTCTTTTTAAGAGAAGATATGCTAAAACTAGCTTTTGATAAAAATCCTCTTCTTTGTGATTCAATAGATGCAACATTTTCTAACTTTATCTCTGCTAGATTGACCCTTTGGCCAAATTCTGCAATTAATGCTGCTTGTTGAACTTCTAAAGGAGCTTCAAATATGATATTATCAGGCGATATATTCGATGTTATAGCACTCAAAATACTCCATTTAATATTACCTTTTTCATCATATATACCAACACTGTAGCCTAGATTTGCTTCTAAAATAATCTTATCTTGATTTACAATCAAAGCTTCATTTATTTTATGAATTATTTTTTCTGTAGTCAATTGTCTACTTGGATCTTTTTTACCTATCTTCCAATGATGTTTTAAGCCATGAGATTTAATCATACTGGAAGCTTTTTTCTTTTGCTCAGGACTTAATTGGATATTATTTTCTCCTATTTCTATTATGTCAAATCCCACAGTAGATGCTTCTTTTACAAATTGCTCAAATACATTTTCTCTAATAGCATATTCTGTAAGCGTACTACCTGCTGATACTAAAACATTATTTTGATGATAGAATTTTATCTTATCAAGTAATTGCTCATCTGATATAAGCATAGGATAAGCTCCATATATCTTGACTATGTCTATCATTGGAGAAATAATAGTAAAGTTTTCCTTATCGAATCCTTGTAATTTATCTATTATGTAGGTAATTCCTTGCTTTCTAGGTTTTTTATCATCTATCCTTTTGTCAGATAATTGATTGAGCACAATAGATTTGATTAATGTTTTACCTATATTGATATTTTGGTATATTCATTGTTTGCTATAACAAATGGCAGTTATAGATAAAACTTTCACCTATCCTACAAATTAAGTATATTATTATTACTATTTTATCTGATTCTATATATTATACTTTATTAATATAACATATTGTGATTTCTCAGATTATGATGAATGCAACAAAAATAATTTTTATGTGTTTTATCATAGATAGATTTAAAATGGTATCATTTTTTGCTATAATTTCGAGGGAATTGTTTCTGTATTATTCTTCTTCTCCCCATTTTTCAATAGGATTGGGAAATTTGAAAATATTATTGTTCATGTTGCTGATTCAATCCCCATTTATCTCTAACTTTTTCTTCAATTTTTATGAATACTATCCTATCAAATATTAAACCTATTGTAAAAATTACTATCATTGTTGCTATGATTTGACTCATATTTGAAAATTCTCTACCTATTGCTAATATATGACCTAATCCTACAAGAGTGGTAATTAACATTTCAGCTCCAATGAGAGCATGCCAAGCAAATGACCATGCCTGCCTCATACCTACAATTAAAGAAGGAGTAGCAGCAGGAATCATTACATTTCGAAATAGTGAAAAGCCTTTTGCACCCATATTTTTTGCAGCTCGTAAATATATGGGTGGAATGTTTCTAATTCCGCTATATGTTGAGAGCATAACTGAAAAAACAGAACTCATAACAACAACAAAAAGTATACCAAAATCATTGAAGCCTATTAATAATATAGCAAATGGAATCCATGCAATACTTGGAAATGACATTAGGCCTACAGCAAATGAACTCATAGTTTTTCCAAATTGTCGAAACTTTATCATTAGCAATCCTATGCACAATCCAAGTGTAATAGATAGAATAAATCCTAGGAATAATCTCCATAATGTTACTAATATAGCCTTTACTAATGTAAAATCCAATAGTAATTCAAGAATTGTTTCTCCTACCGAAAGAGGTGAAGGTAGAGAAATTTTTGGAAAAATTTCCAAAATGTAAATGAATTGCCACAAGGCCAAGAATGCAACTATAAAAGTAACTAAACTTAATGTGTCTTTATTTATAATTTTTTTACTAAAATTTAGTTTTCTTTTACTATTTTTTATTTCTATTTCCAAACTTTTCAAACCTTAACAATGAAATATTATATATTATCATAAAGATCAGCAGTAATTTGGGTTATTATATTCTTAATAATAGAATTATCATTTCTTTGATCTTTCGGAATATCAATAACATATTCTTTCTTTATACCATATAATAGAGGAGACATTACAATAACTCTATCTCCTAATAATACCGCCTCATTTATATTATGAGTAACAAATAATATTGTTTTTCTAGTTTTTTTATGTAGATCCAAAAGCTCTTTGTATAAAGATATTTTTATTGAAATATCTAAAGCTGCGAACGGTTCATCCATAAGCAAAATTTTTGGATTTAGTGATAAGGCCCGAGCGAGAGCTACTCTTTGTTTCATACCACCAGAAAGTTGATGAATGTATGAGCGAGAGTAATCAGATAGACCTACAGTATCAAGATAATGCATTACTATTTGTTCTCGCTGATCTTTTGAAATTTTAGCCAATTTTAGAGCAATTTCAATATTTTGAAAAGTTGTAAGCCATGGAAAAAGTGCAACTTCTTGAAACATCATCATTCTTTCAGGACTAGTATCTTTAATTGGATTTCCATTAAGTAAAATTTCTCCATCATAGAAATTTTCAAATCCTGCAATTAAATTAAGAAGAGTTGACTTACCACAACCTGATTTTCCCACAATTGTGACAAACTCTCCTTCAAAAATTTGAATATTAATATTTTCAAGGACAGTATGTAGTTTATTTGAATGAGTTTGTAAATATTTTTTAGATACATTTTTTAGATTTAAACATACTTTTGAATTTACGCATTTATTTTGAATATACAATATTTATTTTTCTAATAAATATATATTTAATTGATTTTAAATATGCTTAATTATATTAGTATAGGTAAAATTTGCATATAAAGTGATAAATATAATAACCAACTTTTTATAAAACTATATTAAAAATAATATATATATAAAAATAATATTAGTCTATAATAGCTAATTGTTCAGTTTGGGATTAATACACAATCGAAATTTATTCTAAATATTAAAACTAATTTTATAATTTATTTTATATAAAAAAACATTATATATATTAATATTTAGAGCAGAGGTGATTATTTTTTATTATTATTTGTTATATATTTTCATAAATAATCTATAATTAAAGAAATAAGGTTATTTGCTAATATTAATTGAATATGTGATTACTTTTATATATTTATTATTTTTTACAATTAGAGTTAATAATATAAATATCTTTAATAGTGGAAAAAAATGCATAGAAGTTGTAAATTAAGCGTATTTAAGAGCATTCTTATATTGAGTTTAAATATTAACTATATGGATAAAAAATTCAGATCCGTTAAAAGTATAATAATATCAATTATTTTCGGAACAATACTTATGTTTCCTATATTACAGCAGTCATTCTCTCAAACAGAAGAAAAAAAAGAATTAAAAATTGGATATTTTCCTAATATAAATCACGCTCAAGCTGTTATAGGAATAGGAAATGGAGATTTTAAAAAAATATTAGGTGACAACATAGAAATTAAGCCTTTTGTATTTAATGCTGGTCCTTCAGCTATAGAAGCATTATTTGCAAAACAAGTTGATATTACTTATGTAGGACCAAATCCTGCTATTAATGGTTATGTCATTTCAGAGGGTAAAGATGTCAGGGCAATAGCAGGTGCTACTAGTGGAGGAGCAGTATTTATAATTAGAGAAGACACAGGTATAAATTCTCCTACAGATTTTGCAAATAAAAAATTTGCATCTCCTCAATTAGGTAATACTCAAGATGTTGCATTAAGAAATTACTTGTTAGAGCACGGATTTAAAACAGTAGAAAATAATGGTAATGTATATATTCTACCTGCAAAGAACGCGGATATATTAACATTATTTTTGAAGAAAGATATTGATGGTGCATGGGTTCCTGAACCATGGGGAGAACGATTGATCAAAGAAGCTAATGGCAAATTATTCTTAGATGAACGTGATTTATGGCCTGATGGAAAATTTGTAACTGGTTTAATTGTTGTAAGAACAGACTATCTACAAAATAACCCAGATTTAATTGAAAAATTACTTAAAGCTCATATTGAAGAGACACAATGGATAAATAACAATAAAGAAGAAGCAATTAAGACTTTTAATACCGAACTAAAAAAGATAACTGGACAAACGATACCAGAAGACCAACTGAAAGAGTCATTGACAAGGTTAGAATTTACTTATGATCCTATACAACAGTCACTTTATAAATCTGCTAATGATGCTTTTAATATAGGATTTCTTGGAAAAGCGAAACCAGATCTATCTAATATATTTGATTTAAACATAATTAACAAAGTATTAAAAGAAAAGGGTTTGGCTACAATAAATAGTACCACTGCTGAGGTATCACAAATAGTAAAATAAATATAAATAAAAAATACAATATTTTTTTTAATTTTAAAAAAATAGATATATCCCATGAAATTTGCCATATATCCATTGTAATAAAATTAACTACTTCTATTACATAATATAGAGTTTAATAATATCTATAAACAAATACAAAAACAAATATTAGTTTTATTTTGTGAATGAAATATAGTATAGTGATACTAATCAATCCAATTAATGCTCTATTATGGGGCATTAGACGTAATCAAAGAGATGTTATTAATTTGTATAATTCATTATCACCATTAATGCATATTACAACTGGAAGC
>JAATVJ010000221.1 GCA_014523515.1 Nitrososphaerales archaeon TH1177
AAATATCTTGAGTAATTTTGCTAGAGCTATTAGGTTTGAAAAGACCTATTCTTTCATATAACTTTACATTTGATAAAAACTTAGTAACAAAATTATTGCAAAGAATACTATCGTTATCTGAGTCATCATCTTTTAATATAAGTATGGCATTGTTTACTTGAGCAATAAGTGATCTTTTTATTGTATCTCCCGAATTATTAGCAGCCTGAATATTAATAATGTTATCTATTAGTTTTTCAAGCAAATTAATTTGATTAGAATTACTGACTTCAATGACCTTAGGACCAGTACTAGATGAGTCAGATTCAATAAACACTGGTGGTGGAATATTTTCCTTATCATAATATGAATCAGTTATTTCATCTTTCTGGAAATCAAAATTAGAGGAACTTCCTGTTGTTATATCAACACTGGAAATTGAATGATAATCAATACTTAAAGTAATTAAAATAAAAAAGGTAGAGATAAACACTACTACAAGTAATATACTAAGATTTTTTTTTCTCAATTATAATAAATATTCATATACTTAGATAAAAATCTAATAATATATTAAATAAAATTTTTAGGTAGATATCTTCATAATTATTAACCTATTATTCAATTGTTGTTGCTGGATAAGCATTATTAAATGCATGTTTTCCAAGAAAAAATGTCATTATAGAAGAAAAACCATTCTGTTACAAATATCATTAAGGATACTGAAATTGAAAGCAAAATGAATACTAAATAAGGAAGAAACTTGTTATATTGTGATGATGATTTTCTTTTGCTTAATTACCCTTATAGTTCGATTTTTACTGCTAAATATAACAATAAGATAAACTGCAATAAAAATACTCTATCTAGTATTAACATATAGTCGCATATTGAATTAAAAAGTCTATTTAGATCAAAATCAATATTTCGCAGAGTTAACACAATTCCTGATAATATAGATATTGTAGAAATTGGAATTACAAATTGATGAATTCTTGGCAAAATAGAAGAATAAAAACCCTATTTATTACCGGACCTAGTATAAAAATTATAAAAAAAAGTTATTCCCCACCATAGAAACTAAGAAAATAGGTGAAAATAAGTAATTAAAAAATCTAGAAAATTATGATACATCTAAAAATATTTATTTTTATAGTTTTATTTAATTTTTTAGAGTTATTATTTGATATCTTAACAATTAGTGTTTACTTATCATAATGATTATCATAAAAATTTATTTCAGATTCATTAACAAATCAATTTAAGAGAATATATATGTTCAATATTGAAGTATCATATAAGAATATTACATACTTTCAAAAATACAATAAGATGAATGTCAAATACGAAATGTCTTAAGAGAAATTTAAATTGCAATTTTTAAAATGATAACTATTTACAAAGTTAATAATAATAATAATAAATTATGTCTATTTAATAGACTTTTAATAATTTATGTAGTATTTTTGACAATTATCAACTGTCAATAAAATTTTAATATAATATAATATATTGTAATTTTCGAATAAATACAAATCTACTTATTATTTGTTAAATATCCTAATCGATGCAGAAGATACATGAAAAAGTAAATTATGTCTAAACTTCACTTACAAATATAAATATAATTCTAAATATTATAGTTTCTATTATCGTGGATAAGCACTAATTTAAAAAGAAATACCAGAAGAAAGATATTGATTTATGTACTTTATACAACCTTTTTTACTGAAGACTATATTAAAAAAAATAAAAATTGATAGTATGATAATATAGGAACGGATAAACTTAATTGTTGTTTATTGAAAGCTGAATGTAATGACTTATAAACTGTTAATCGGAAATAATTTTATTCTAGGCAACCCAAAAAAGGTAAACTTTAAGGATTCTCAAATTTTTTCTATGAATGAAGACAAGCAAGGTCCATATATAAATACCGAATTATTTGATATCAATGGCACAAAAATTATTGAAATCATTAAAAATAATGTGATATTTTGTAATAGAGAATTGAATCAAAAATTTATGAAAAGGGATCATATTTTAATTGTAGATAAAAATGGTGAAATTATACTTGAATCACGAGTAGTAGATAAAGACACAATTATTGTAAGTGGAAGATTTGTAATAGAGGAGGAGTTATTAACAATTACCCAGAATTACATTTCATTTGCTAATGGAAAAAGAATAATGCATAGTAAAGTTAAGGCAAATAATGATTCAATTTCTATAACAGAAAATGGAATTAAATCAAATATCTAAGAGATGTTATATCTAGAATCTCCTTTTAAAATCACAAATAGTAAAAAATATACATATTCTTATAATCTTAATATAACAGTGTTTTTATGGTACATTTTCTGTTAATAGATGGAACAAAATCGTCGATCTTAACATTAATAATATATATTATTATTACTACTACAATTCCTTTAGATATATTTTCAGAAATAAAAAATTCAAATTATAACAAAAATGATTTAATCTATGAAATAACTGACAAACCGTTTAACAGAACTTATAGTGATTGGACTGCAAAGTGGTGGCAATGGGCTTATTCAATACCAAAGGATCATCATCCAGCATATGATAATACAGGGAAATTCTGTGGTGAAAAACAGAAAGATCCTGTATGGTTCTTCCCAGGTACTTTTGGGCATCCTGTTATTCGCTATTGTAGCGTGCCAGCCGGTAATGCTATACTTTTTCCAATTTTAAATTCTGAATGTTCATACATAGAATTTCCTCAAATTAAAAATGAAATAGAATTAAGAGATTGTGCAAAAATTATTCAAGATAAAGTTTTTAATCATTCTGCATCTATCGATCACAAAGAATTAAAGAATTTGGAAGAATATCGGATTCAAACTTCTTTATTTAATTTTTCTCTTCCTAAAAATAATATTCTTGGATTACCTCCGCAAAATACTCAAGCAGTTGCAGATGGTAATTGGGTATTCTTAAAACCATTGGATTTAGGTCAACATGAGATAAAATTTAAAGGAGAAGTAAATAAAACAATTGGCGATTCTGACAGTAATTTCGCAGGTCCAATTGGTTGGGATTATCAAACCATATATATTGTTACAATTAGATGATAAAAGAGATTTTGAATATCTTTCTATAACACTATAGATTTATTGTATAATTTTTTTTCCAGGGTTCATTATATTTGTAGGATCAAAAATAAATTTGATTTTTTTAAATATATCAAAAAGTATACTTCCATACATTTGTGATATGTATTTTGTTCTACTTATCCCATCGCCATGTTCTGCTGTAATACTGCCAGAAAATTCATAAACCTTTGAAAATACATCAGCTGTAAGAGATTCGACTAAATCTTTATAAAAATTTGAAGCAGTATCTATTATTGGTCGAGTATGAAGATTTCCGTTTCCAGCATGTCCATAAAAAACGTAATCTAATTTGTACTTTTCGTAAGTATCCAATAGAAAAA
Organism: Nitrososphaerales archaeon TH1177; assembly: GCA_014523515.1. Lineage (GTDB taxonomy): Archaea > Thermoproteota > Nitrososphaeria > Nitrososphaerales > Nitrososphaeraceae > TH1177. The sequence goes on from JAATVJ010000221.1 coordinate 3,440, forward strand.
GTGTATATTCATAAAGATACTCAGGATTGACAACAGTATCTTCTATTAAACTGATAGGCTTTCGACTTCCTACTGTCAATTTCATTACATTATTGAGAGCACCTTTTCTAGCTGCCCAAATTTTTTCAGAACTAACTTTATCTGATGCTACTTCTATAATTTCTCCATAAGTAGCTAACTTTTCTCTACATAATCTTAATCTCATTTCTACATTAACAAGATTATTTCCATCAAATTCGACAAAGAGAAGCGTACCTTTTTTATTGTAATCGAATTTATAACTTACTTTATTATCATAGAGCATATTTCCATAATACAAGACAGAAGAATCAAGTAATTCTAAAGCTGATGGAAAAAAAGTTAAAATTATAGGAACTGCCTTGACTGCCTTTAGAATATTCTCAAATCCTATCACCATTATAAATTTGTATAGTGGCAGATCAAGGATTTTGAATTTAGCAAGAGTTGTTATTCCTAATGTGCACTCTGAGGATGTAAATATTTTATGTGGTAAATATCTTCCAATATTATCAATTATGGCATCTATACGATATCCACAAGAATTTTTGGTTACCTTTGGAAATTTTAAAGAGATATATTGTAAAATATCTTTAGAAAATAATCCAAATAATTTTTTAATCTTATTAGTTGGATGAACATAACTATTTCTGACTTTAACATCATTTGTATTATTATATGGTTCAAATAAAGATTCTATACTACCATTAGAATAGACAATTTCTATACCATCTAGAAAGTCAATTGTGTTTCCATATCCCAAAGCATGTATACCACTAGAATTATTTGCTATCATACCGCCAATGGTACAAAAATTGCTACTAGAAGGATCAGGAGGAAGAAATTTGCCTTGTTTCTTCAATTCTTTGTCCAATATTGCTTTGACAATTCCTGGTTCTACAATGACATAATCATTTTCAAATTCAATTATTTTGTTCATGTATTTAGTAAAATCAAGGCAAATACCTGAAGTAAGTGACTGTCCTAATAGTCCAGTACCGGCTCCTCGGCCAGTAATGCTTATGTTATTAGAATAAGCATATTTACAAATATTTGAAATATCTTCTTTGTCTTTGACTTGAATAATACAAGTTGGAAAAAAGCAATATTCACTAGCATCTACAGAATAAATTTTTTTACTCCAATCATCAGAAAGAACATTTCCTTTAGCAATACTTCTAAGATCAGCATCAATTTTTAATTGTGGCATAAGGAGATTAAGGAGATAATAACTATAAAGTTTTTATAAATAAGAACAATAAAATATACGCTAAAAAATAACAAAAATTAGACATATTTAATAGATACTTTAACAATAGTATTCTATGGAATATAGTTTTAGATCAATAAGATACTGTCAAGTTTGCAAAGAGTATGTAATTGGTAAAATATATTCACAAGATGAGCGTTCAGTAAAATGTCCTAATTGTAAAGCAATATTACCTCCAATAATGGAATTTTGCTTGATTGATAAACCTACTTATATTTCTTAATTATTTTTTTAACTTGTCTGGAAAAGAAAAATATAAAGAGAAAATATTTAGCGATATATTGAATTACATTTATTTATTGTGAAAGATACTACTCAATTATTTTAATAGTAATATTTCTATAAAATATTCTTGAGGTGACATAAGAATTATTTTATATAAAAAATCTAATAAGAATTTAATCATAGAGTTTAAGTTTTAAAATAATAAGATTTATTCAAATGAGGATCGGCTCCGATAAAGATAAAAAAAAAGTATTTGACAAATATTTGTATGGATGTCCTACTTGTCATTTATCGCGCTATGTGATATTATCAGAGGATATTCAGGATCCTGCATATCACAAGTATGAACTTTATTGTCATAGTTGTAATGTAGTCTTTTCGCCCTTGCATGCTGTGCTTCCATTGGAATTTAATCAAGAAATATAGTTTTAATTTCTCTGAGAAGGTAAAAAATAGTTATAATATATAAAAAAAACAAATTTTTCTATCTTCTTTTTTTCCTCTTATTTAATTGAAACAAAATAAGTGCAGCAACTCCCCATAACATTATTGCTGGTATTCTTTGTTGAAAAAACCAAGCAATTCCTCCTAATACTGCCATAAATATACCTATAATTCCAAAGATTTGTTTACTTTTTACCAATATTAGAAATTATCTTTTTAAATATATATATTATATAGATATAGTTCCTACAATTAATATCAAGAAAAAAATGAATTACTTTAAGATTTAATTTAAGAATGGTCAGAGATATCTTTCTTATGATATTTCTCAAAATAATTACCAAACATTAACAATCTATAATCATCATAGGGTTTTCCTACTATTTGTATTCCTATTGGCATATTGGAGGGAAATGAATTTCCAAAGGGAATGGTCAAGGCAGGAAAGCCAATACTATTAAATACAAAAGTATTCCTCAATAGTGCTCTTCTTACTGAAAAAAATTTGTTTTGGATCTGCACCTTACATTCAGAAAACAACGGAGCAGGTATAATAGTTGTAGGTAAAACCATAAAATCAATTTTAGTATATAAAGATGAAAATTGTTTTTGTATTTTTTTTATTGTCATTAATGCTTCATGATAATCTTTTAATTTAATTTTTGCACCTTTTAATAATTGATTCCTAAGTTCTGTACCATAGTAACTAATTTTTTTCTTCATCATATTTTTATGAATGTTATAAGTTTCAAATAGTCTCACTGCCTGCCATGATCTAAAAAAGCCATATGAATTAATTTTTACATTTGTAACAAAAAGAGATTTATCAGATTGTAGAAAGTAAATAAATTTATCAAATGCAGATTTTATACTTGATTCTAAATAATCAAGGAAATAATGATTAGGTATTCCAATAACAATTGATTGTTTATTTTTTAACAATATCTTCTTTAGAGAAGTTAATGATGATAATTCTTGTTTTTCAAATTTATCTATATACTTAGGAAATTTTCTTTGTTGTCTTCGAATGGTAGTAAAAACTATTGAAATATCTATTAAATTTTTAGCCATTATTCCAATATGATCTAGAGAAGGTGCTAGTTTGTAAACGCCATTTGTACTAACAGTGTTAAAAGTTGGCTTAAATCCAAAAATACCACATAGAGATGAGGGAACCCTTATAGAACCTCCAGTATCTGTACCTAATGCGAATGGAATTAATCCTGCTGCAACAGCTGCGGCAGATCCTCCACTGGATCCTCCAGAAATCCTATCTAATGATAGTGGATTTTTTGTATCTCCAAAAAAAATATTTTTCCCTGTTATTCCTGCTGCAAATTCATTTAAATTATTTGTTCCAATTAATATTGATCCTGCTTTTTTCATTCGTTTTATTATTGTAGAATCAGAGTTAGAAATACGATCTGCAAGTATTTTTGATCCAGCAGTTAATCGTACATTCTTAACAGCAATTATATCTTTAACAGAAAAAGGTATTCCATGGAGAGGACCTCTATAAATTCCGTTTTTTAATTCATTTTCAGCTTTTTCTGCTTCTTGTAATGATTGTTCCTTTAGAATAGTTATAAAAGAATTTAATTTTGGGTTGTATTTGTCAATTGCTTCTAAATAATAGTGCACTAAATCTGTAGGCTTGATATTCCTTTCTTTGATTTCTTTAGAAAGTTTAACAATAGATGGAGATCGAAATAGATAGTTTTTATACATATTTGTAGAGTTTGAATGATCTTATAAAGATATAATCTTAGTAATTGTTATCAAATATTGGTTTAAAAAATTAAAGAAAAAAAATTTATTTTTTGAGAACAGCAGTTAGTGCTAGGCTGTTTCCTGATTTAAAGTTAATAGACTTGGTAGCAGTATTATACAAGGCAAGTCCATTGATTTCATCTAATGTTATTTTCTTTCCGGTTACAGGGTCAGTTCCAGTCATTTTATCATCAAAATTTACTACAAATAGTCCAGTATTTTTGCTAAGACTTTGGATTTTTTGTTTAAATATTATTGCTCCTTCATGTTCATTTCCTTTCTTATCTATAGATAAGACTACGAATTTTAGATTGGGGTTAGTTGGAATATTAAGGGTAGCACGTCCATCTTTTAATTCACATGGTTCAAAATCTGCTAAAACTATGACTCCTTTTCCAAGTATTTTTCCTTTTAATTGTACTGAATCAGATTGTGTTGGACACGTATTATCTCTCTTATATATTTTCTTAATTATTTTGACATCGTCGTGGTCGTGGTCTCTATCATAATCGATATCATATTTTATTTTATTTTTAAAGTAATTGTTTGTTATTTGATTAGAAACTTGGATTAGAACTTGATTAATATTATTACCAACTGCTACTTGTGTCCCTATTTGTTTAACAGCTTGGTTAACTTGGTCCTTATTACCTGATCCATATAAACCTGCAAGATTGCCTAACGATTTTGCGAAATCACCTTTTGGATTATTAGCTATTTGTGTTGATATCTGGTTAATAATTTGGTTAACATCACCACCACCTGATGCAGCTTGTTGTGCAATTTGTTCAATTACTTGTTGAACATCTGATGATTCTTCGCTTCCTGGATCATCTGATGATTTAGCAACCTGAGTTGCGGTTTGACTAATTTTTTGTTCAATATCTTCGCCAAATGCTTGTTGTTCAGCCTGTTGTTCAATATCTTGCTGTATATCTTTACCTAATGCTAATTGTGAAGCTTCTTGTCCTAGCTGCTGTGCTACGTCTTCACCTAATCCTAATTGTGAAGCTTTTTGCTGAATCTGCTGTGCTACGTCTTCACCTATTCCTATTTGTGAAGCTTCTTGTCCTATCTGCTGTGCTACATTATCACCTAATCCTAATTGTGAAGCTTTTTGTTCAATCTGCTGTACTACGTCCTCACCTATTCCTATTTGTGAAGATTCTTGTCCTATCTGCTGTGCTACGTCTTCACCTATTCCTAATTGTTCTGCTTTTTGCTGAATCTGCTGTGCTACGTCTTCACCTATTCCTATTTGTGAAGCTTCTTGTCCTATCTGCTGTGCTACATCTTCACCTATTCCTAATTGCTTAGCTTTTTGTTCAATCTGCTGTGTTACATCTTCTCCTTCAGCCTGTTGTTGTGCTTCTTGGTCTGTTTGTTGTGTTACATCTTCTCCTTCAGCCTGTTGTTGTGCTTCTTGGTCTGTTTGTTGTGTTACTTCTTCTTCTTCAGCTT
>JAATVJ010000027.1 GCA_014523515.1 Nitrososphaerales archaeon TH1177
GATATTTCTTTCCATTAAGATGATGTTAGAATGGTTAGGAGACAAATTTCAAGATTCTTTATTATTTGTTGAGGCAGCCAAAATTGAAAATGCAATTGTTAATTTATTAAAGCAAAATCAAAAGACAATAGACATAGGAGGCAATCTTTCAACTAGCGAATTCTCAAAAAGATTAGTAAATTTATTGTAATTAATTATATATTTTATTCAAAATTTTGGCTATTTATTGAAAAAGCATAGACTTTTGCAAGATTTATTATATAGAAATCTATCAAATACTATTTATTCTATGGAGGCGATTGACAAAATTCTGTTAATACTCCATTTAATGATTTAGGATGAATGAAGGTGATTTTTCTACCATATGATCCACTTCGTATTCCACCAAGAAATCTTATACCATTTTCTTTTGCGCGAGCAACATCATCTTCAATATTATCAGCAGTTATGGCAATATGATGTATTCCTTCTCCTTTTTCTTTAAGGAATTTGGAAATAGGGCTATCATCAGCCATTGGTTCCATTAGTTCAATTCTACTGTCTTCTAACTTGAGCATAACAACACGTACCTTTTCATTTGGTACTTCTTCAATGTCAATTTTTTCTATCTTAAGAATATTTTGATAATTTTTAAGTGCTTCTTCTACATTATTAACTGCAATAGCTATATGATCCACTCTCATATCCCTTTAAATATTATTTATGTGTTATTTATATTAATTTTCTAATTGTAAATGTTAGAAAATAATGTATTAATTTCTAGTAAGAAATCTAAATAATGTTAGAGTGTTAGATAATAAAAACCAGAAAATATTATAATTAATAATGTACAAGACCCTTAAAAATTGATCTTAACTCTAAAATTTCGGCAGACTATTAATAATCTACCGACATACATATTCAATAAACATTATAATGAAAATTGAAAAATATGAAAGTTATAATAAAAGTATCATCATAAAATGCTAAATATTATTTATTAATGAAATATCTTTAAAATTATAAGTATCTATTAGTTGGCTCTGCAAAATCAAATCTAATAACAATAATGAAGTATGCTATAAACTTTATATGCAAAATATATCTGAAGACTAATTGGTTTTATTATTGATGATATTTTTGTCACATTAGTTTGAAATGAATGTTCTCATGTCCAGTGTATGCTCTTCCAATCTTGATATTACATATTATATTTGCTTTAGAACATTGGTGCTACAAGTTTAGAAGGGAAACAACAGCTGTTCGAATAGTATGACTGGTTTGATGAATATAAATTCCTGGAATGTCTTAAACAGATACATTAAAATTTTCAAATGTATCTGTTATTAAATAATGCAAAACAATATTACAAATCTAAAAGGTACTGCAATATTTTAATAAACACAAAAATGATCTGATTCCTGTATATCTTCCAATAGCATCTCCAGAATGTATGGTACTGGAAGAAATATGAAATATAGCCAAACACGATCAACGTGTTCTACATTACTATTCATCATTTACAGATTTCATAAATAAAATATCTATATATTTTAGAACAAAAAGAATCAAGCAAAAAATGAGAAACTATTTGCTAGGAGATGTCAGCTAACATAGACTAAGTGGCATAGATTAAATTTAAAAGATGATTATATTAGACTGGCTATCGAAAACGATGTGAAACCGATAACTAATTCTGATTTTCATCATACAAATCATTTTGCATATTTACAATTTGGACTAGGGAAAGCAAGAACAGGCTAAGCAAAAGAATATGATATTATAAATACGTTATCAATAAGTTAGTTACTTGAAAGATTCATATAAATTAATAATTAATATTTTAAGACTCTAAAACTTTTCTCAACATTACCTTGTTGATTGCATCCATCATGGCTTGAACAGAAGCTACTACTACATCAGCTCCTGATTTCCTGGAAGAAACAACATTTCCCAAATTATCCTCAACTTTGACTGAAACCTCCGCTAAAGCATCAGATCCTCCTGTAATAGAATCAAGTCTATATTCTCTTACTTTTATGTTGGCAACTTCAACAGCTATTTTCTGAATTGCTTTAAGAGCAGCATCCACGGGTCCAACACCTATTTCTGATGTAATAAATTCTTTACCTTCACTACTCAATTGAATTACAGCAGTCGGAATAATATTTAAACCTGTTACAATATGAAAATCATGTAATTTAAATTTCTCATCAAATTTTTTATTACCCATAATTTGACCTGATATAGATAACAACTCTCCAGTAGTAATTGATTTTCCTCTATCTGCAACAGTTTTTTGTTGTTCAACTATTTGATGCAATTGTTCGTCATTAGGATTTATACCAAACTCATTTAACATTGCTTTAATTCCATGAGCTCCTGCATGTTTTCCTGCTTGTAACCATCGTTTTCTTCCAACAAGTTCAGGACTGATAGGCTCATAAGTTAAAGGATTATTAATAATTCCATGAGTATGAATTCCTGATTCATGACCAAATGCATTTTCACCTATGATTGCTTTATTGGGTTGAACAATTATTCCCATTGTATTGGAAACAAATTTAGATGTCTCGAATAGTAGTTGTGTTTGTATATTTGTTTTTTTATTATATAGGCAATGTAATGACATTACAAATTCTTCAAGTGATGCATTCCCTGCTCTTTCACCTATTCCGTTTATCGTTACATGAGCACATGTTGCCCCCGAATTTATTCCGGCGATGGAATTTGCTACAGCTAGACCAAAATCATCATGACAATGCATACTTACCGGTAGGGATATATTTTCTGAAACTTCTTTTACTAAATTAGATATATAACAAGGTGTAGCATAACCTACTGTGTCTGGAATATCAATTCTATCCGCTCCTGCTTCTTGAACTGCTTTAAAAACCTTAAGTAAAAAATTTCTATCAGAACGAGTAGCATCTTCAGCAGAAAATTCTACTTGGACACCATGTTTTTTAGCATAATCTACTGCCCAAATAGCATGCTCTAAAACTTGGTCTTGATTCATATGTAATTTATATTTCATGTGAATGTCAGACGTAGCAATAAAAGTATGAATATATTTCAAATCACACGATAACGCCGCATCTATATCTGTTTGAACTGACCGTGCTAATCCACAAATTTCTGCTTTTAATCCTTGTTTAGCAATTGTCTTTATAGCTTTTCTTTCTCCTTCTGATACGATGGGAAAACCAGCTTCAATTGCATCAACTCCAAGCTCATCTAGTTTAATAGCGATGTTTATTTTATGTTCAGAATCTACTGAAACTCCAGGTGTCTGTTCTCCATCCCGTAATGTTGTATCAAAAATTCTTATTTGATTGATCGATATGTGATTATTAGGGATATTTGATTTAGGATCTTTATCCATCATTATACTCCTCTTGGTAAAGCAGAAATTCCTGTTCTTGCAATTTGGATAATCCCATATGGTACCACAATATTTTTAAAAGCATCGATCTTATCAGGAGTACCTGTTATTTCTACCATCATGGAATCTTTACTAATATCTAGAATTTTTGCTCTAAATATATTTGAAAAATGTGCAATTTCCATTCTTGATGTTGGATCTGATGCCTTCAGTTTTATGAGTGCAAGCTCTCTGAATACTGTATTTCCAGTATCTAACACTCTGACATCAATAATATCAATTAATTTTCTGAGTTGTTTTACCAATTGATCTAATGTCTTATAGTCACTTTGAATTGCAATAGTCATTCTTGAAATATCTTTTTGTTCTGTTATGCCAACTGTGATACTTTCAATATTAAAATTTCTCGCTCGGAATAGATTAGTAACTCTAAAGAGTACACCAGGCTTATTGTCTACAATAACAGATAATATTCTATATGGCAATATTTTTTCTTCTATAAATTCAGAATCTGACAAATAAGATGATGACATTTTTATTTTTTATCCTCCTACAATCATATCCTTCAAGCCAGAGCCAGGTGCTACAAAAGGATAAACATCTTCTTCTGGATCTATAGGAATGTCTATGACAGTGGCTACATCTGAATTTAATGCGGTTTTAATTGCTTTGTCCAATTCATTCATAGATTGAGCTCTTATACCTTGTGCACCATAAGATTCAGCTAACTTGACATAATCAGGACACCTATTTTGTTGAACTCCCATATATCTTCTGTTGTAAAAGGTTCTTTGCCATTGGGCAACCATTCCTAGCATATAATTGTTAAGTAAAAAAACAATAACGGGAAGTTTTTCTAATACAGAAACTGCAAGAGAATTTTCCGTCATATTAAAAGAACCGTCACCTGCAATATCAACTACGGGGACATCAGGCTTTGCTGCTTTTGCTCCTATTGAAGCCGGAAAACCAAAACCCATTGTTCCCAGTCCCGTTGAACTAAAAAAAGTTCCAGGTGATATAACATCAAAATGTAAAGAAGCCCACATCTGACATTGGCCTACTTCTGTTGTTACTATTGATTCAGAAGGTAATAATTCTCGAAGTTTTTTAAGTGTCTTTTTTGCAGTAATCTCTCGAGAATAGTCTTTTATTGTGCTTGTGTAATATTCTATAAGTTCTTTTCTTCGTTTGAGCCATGAATTATCAGGATCTCTTCTAATACCCTTTGTAGTAAGCATTTTTACAATTGTTCTTAAGGAAGATTTTACATCCCCAATTACAGCCACGTCCACCGATTTGTTCTTCCCAATTTCTGCTGGATCCACATCTAAATGAATAATACTCATTCCTTTACCAAATTCATCAAATCTTCCTACAGATCTGTCAGAAAACCTAGCTCCAATTGCAATAATACAATCTGCTTCTATTATTATTTTATTTGCTTCTGCGTGTCCATGCATTCCAATTGGACCCATGGCTAGAGGATGATTTTCAGGAAATGATCCTTTCCCTTTAAAAGTTGTTACTACTGGACACATTAATATTTCTGCCATTGCTTGTAATTCATGAAAAGCACCAGAAAGAATTACTCCTCCGCCAGCCATTAAAATTGGCTTTTCTGCTTTCATTATTAGATCAATAGCTTTTTCAATTTGAGATAGATCAGGGTCAAAAGCAGGTTTATAACCTCTGACCTTAATCAGGTCTGGAAATTTTATTTCTGTCTTTTCTTGTTGAACGTCTTTTGGAATATCGACCAAGACTGGACCAGGTCGACCACTCTCCGCAATATAAAATGCCTTTTTTATTACTTCAGGAATCTCAGCTGCTTTTCTAGGTTGAAATGCATATTTTGTACATGGATTAGATATACCAATTATATCAGTTTCCTGAAAAGCATCTTTCCCGATCATTGCTAAAGGTACTTGTCCAGTAATTGCTACCATCGGTATTGAATCAGCATGCGCTGTGGCTATACCTGTTATAAGATTAGTTGCTCCTGGACCAGAGGTTGCGAGACATACGCCTGACTTCCTTTTTATTCGTGCATAACCATCAGCCATATGTCCTGCTGCTTGTTCATGTCTCACCAACACATGCCTAAAATTCGCATCCACCAATTCGTCATATATAGGCAAATTAGCGCCACCTGGTAATCCAAAAACAATATCTACACCCTCTTTTTCTAAAGAAGCAATTAATGCCCTTGCTCCAATCATTTCAACCATAGTTTCTTCCTCCTTTTCTTATAATATAAGTTGAATAAAACTTAATCTAAAGTACTACTAAAATATTTGGACTCCATCTTTTTAACGATATATCTTTAGATCCTAATTATGTCATATAAAAAATATTTCATTTAAATGGCTATTCATAAAAAAAATCAGATATTTGTAAAATCTTTAATCAAGACCTTTATTCAAAAGAATAAGTATAAGAAAAACAATTTCAATAGCAATGGAGAGAATTAAATTACTTATAAAATCTCGAAAGTTTTTTATCTAGCAATTGTTGTATTTTTATGTTCATTTTTTTTCTCTTTTACAAAAAAGTCATAGGCTTCTTTAACGGAAAAATTTTCATGAACTATAGATCTAACCGCTTTTATCATTGCGACAGGATATTCTGATTGCCAAATATTTCTGCCCATGTCTACACCTGCTGCGCCTTCTGTTATTGCATTAAAAGTTAATTCTAATACATCAATGTCCTTTTCCAATTTTTTTCCACCTGCAATAATCACGGGAACAGGACATCCTTCGACTACCTTTTCAAAATTTTCACAATAATATGTCTTTACAAGATGTGCTCCTAGTTCGCCTGCAATTCTGCATGCTAAACCTAAATAACGTGAATCTCTAACCATCTCTTTTCCCACAGCAGTTACAGCAAGAACGGGGATACCATATTTTTCACCATGATCAACCAATGATGCCAGATTAGCTAATGTTTGATGCTCATATTTAGAGCCAACAAAAATAGATAATGCCAGACAAGATGCATTCAACTTAATTGCATCTTCAATTGACGTGGTAATTGTCTCTTTTGACAAATCTTCTCCAACTATACTAGTTGCTCCTGATACTCTTAGAACGATTGGCACATTAGTACTAGGATTTACTGATGTACGTAAAACTCCTCTGGTTAGCATAAGTGAATCTGCAAATGGAAGTAATGGTTTTATAGTTCTTTGAGGAACTTCTAGTTTTTCAGTAGGTCCTAGAAAATAGCCATGATCTACAGCAAGCATCACACATCTTCCATCATCTGGTTTTATTATTCTTGAGTATCTATTTTTCATTCCCCAGTCCATAAATTATTTTACCAGAAAATGAATAATTTCTTAAACTATTTATGTTTTTTTTGTTATTGATCTTGTGTAGTAATAATTACTTTCATACAATCTTTTGCTTCAAATGCACAGAATAATGCATCAGAAGAAGACTCTAGCCTAAATTTATGTGTGATAAGAAAATCTAAATTAATTCTTTTTTCAGAAAGTAATTTTAATGCTTGATTAGTTTCTACCTCAGAAGCAGCATAGCTAGGGACAATAGAAAATTCGTTGGAATATAATTTACTGATGTCCAAAGGAAATTGTGAATCTTTTGGTGGTACACCAAACAAAACGATTTGGCCACCCTTTCTAGTAATTTCAAAAGCATTAGATAATGCTATCAAGCTACTTGTTGCAACTATTGATATATCTACACCTCTGTTGTTCGTATTATCTTTAATAATTTGAGAAAAGTCTTCAGTTTGTGGGTTGATAATTATTACATCTGAATTATATTTTTTACAAAATTTTAATCTAAAATCATTTATGTCTAAAATAAAAATCTTTCCTGCTCCATATATTCTAATTAAATTTATTAACATCAGACCTGCTGGTCCCCCTCCAAAAATAATAAAATCATCACCTTTTTGAAATTCGATTTTATTAAGTGCTCTTATACAACATGCTAAAGGCTCTATTAAAGATGCTTGCTCAAAACTTAAATTATCTGGTAATTTTAATACACCGCCATGTGAAACA
>JAATVJ010000222.1 GCA_014523515.1 Nitrososphaerales archaeon TH1177
ATGGACCATTATCTCCAAATAAAGTACCAAATGCTTCCTGTTGCATGAATGCTGTCATTATGGAAATAATGGCAAATGCCAATGAAATAGTGACAATCTTACTAATATTTTTCATAGTAATTATTATTAGTGAAACTTATATTTAAATAAATTTCATTAAAGACTTTAAGTTTAGCCAGAGAATTTATTATTTAAAATATAATTTATAAAAATTTAATGAAAATTTAAATATTGTATAATTTTTATAGATGTTCTTTCAATGTTAAAAGAATTCATATTTTGTGTCTAAAATGTAATCAAAATAAGCACAATTAATACTTTAAATAATAATAAAATTCCTTAATTATTAAAAATCTTTATACTTATTTATTGGAGATAATGTCTGGCAAAACTAATTCAACTGGAGATTATGACTATACAGGATATAACCTTAGAGGTAAAATTGTAACTGATAAAGATGGTAACTACGTATTGAATACTGTCTATCCTGTAAGAATACAAGAAGGAGAAAATAATATAACTCTTCCTAGTCACATACATGTTATAGTTGGAGTTTCAGGTCAACCATTAATTACTACACAAGTATATTTCGAAGATGAACCCAAGGATTCTGGTTTAAAAGAATCATTAATAGTGAAACCAGTAACTGCTGCTAATGACACTAAAATAGCGCATTTTAATTTTGCAGTTGAAGATTATAGAGGATTTGACATCAGCAAGGGGATTAGAGGCAACCCTACACTGGATATTCCATTTGCACAAGACAACAACAACAATAATAATAAATAAATAATTTTTTTTCTTTTTTAACAAGAAGCATTACCAGAGTTATTGTAAGATTCTAGCAATACCAAATCTTCTAGCTAACACCTCTTTGCTTAAAGAATACTACTTATCTAACTCCTTTAACATCATGAGGTTCCAATATGACTTTGACTTTATTATAATATTGACTTTTGATTTCTTAAATTATAATTGTAGATAGATTAGTTAATTTTTTTTTAATAAAAGATTAGAATTTCAAAAATAACCAATGTAAAACAATTAATGAATTTTACTTGATAACTGAAAGGATTCATATCTGCTTGGTCCCTTGGTTAAAGGGGTTCAACAACTAAAATTAGATCTGTTAAAGACCATAGTGTAAACTTAATGTAGTATATTGTTTGTATTGATCTCTAATGCAATATCAGATAAAGTATCTACTGTAATATCTGCAAGCCTTTCTTCATACGAAATAAGATAAAATCCAGAATCTGGATTTTCATTAGGATTTAGAATGTTGTTAATGAGATTCTCTTTTTCTGGATCTTGTTTCATTATTTTTAGAATTGACATGACAGCCAATTTAAAAAATTCTTTCTTTTGATTTAGAAAATCATTGATTTGTTCTTCTACTCTCTTTTTAAGAGTAACATATTCTTCACTATTATTTATGATATTTAGCAGCTCTCTTTTCTTATTTAACTCATCATCAGTTAATTGTAACATCTTATTCTTTGATTCAATCTTTGATAATAGTGAATTATACTCATTATTTAACTCACAATTTTTGCTTATCAGTAATTTATTGTCTGAAATGTAAAAGTCTCTCTCCTTTCGAAGATCTGGTAATTGATCTGAAATATCTTGGTATTCCTCTTTAATTTTTGGATAATCATTACTCATTTTAATTGTTTCAACTATTTCCTCTTTGCTTATTCCATTCTCTTTCATGTAATCATAATAATCAATAAAATCTTGAAGTGAATCATTGTCAAACTCTTTGAATGTTTCTACAAGATGATGAAGGTTATTCAAAGACAAATATTTGAAATATAGGGATTGGGCTTCTTCTGGACTTAAGTCTAGTTTTATGGCTACTTCTATTGGACCTTTTCCTTTTTTAAAAAGTTGTAATGCCTGAGCTGTATTTGATAATACTATTTTCCTTCTTTCCTTCTCTTCCAATTCACCATTTGCTCTTTTCAGAATATTGCTTATTTCTCTTGGAGACATTCGAAGCTCATGAGCTATATCTCTGTAAGTTTTACCCTCTTCTCGTAATTGTAAAACATACTTTTCTTTTTCTTTGACTGTTAGATGCATTTCATAATATTTCTATTTCAGTTGCGCTTATATTATTTTTTTATTGTTATCATTGTTTTCAATATGTTTTCACTGCTACCATAAAACTTTCATTGTACTCATCTACTTTCATTCAAAATCCATTGAGCATAAAAATATGTAAGATATAACAAACAAAAAATTTTTAATTTTTCTTAAAAAGACATGTAAACTCGACTTAATATTGTTCTATTTGTATCCTTATAGACCGTTTACCTTTTAGTCTCAATATATGTACCTTTAATTGTAATACTTGATAGATCCGTCTGTATGAATTGAGCTAATACTGTTGTTCAAGGTTGTCTCAACTGTCTTAACTTATTTTTTATTATTATATTCTCTTACTACATTCTATTTTATGATTCAGAGATAATAATAGAATAATTGTTAAGACAGTTGAGACAACTATGGATAAATATTGTTCTTTAATCTAATACCTATCCAATGATATTCTCTCTCTTCATTATTTACTCTCACTTGCTTGGCTACAAATCCATGATGTGACACCTCTCTACTAAATGATTGTTCAGATTCAATTACTTTCTCATTTTTAATACAGTATTCTTTATAATTTGCATAAACTTCCTTTTTGGAAGCTGTTTGATTAGGATCTAATTCTATACACTGATAAATAAAATCATTTATTGAATCAATCTTGTCGATGTATTTGTGATATATATCATCGAATGATTTATTATATTGTATACCTGTTTGTAAAACTCTCGGTAATCGTTTAAGCAAAATTCCTAATAATATGGATAGCTCATCATCTGTAGTTAGTTTTTCTATTAAGTAAGGATCTGCGTTATCTTCTAGAAATTGATTAGGAAATTCCACTGCTAGTAGTCTAAAATACATAGCATCTGTCTCTTCCTCTATATTTGGAAAATTATTTGTTAGGAGGATAATTTTGGCATAATTACTAAATTTAAAAGGATGACCAAATTTTTTCTGAGCAGATATTTGATCACCTCCTGTTAATTTCTTTATAATATCTGTATTTTTTATAGCATTTTTAGAAATATCGGCATCTATATTTATTAACTTGTAACACAATTCTGCCTTTGAAAATCTATCTGAAGTAAGGTCATGTATACTTTGACTAGCTACATTTTCATTTCCCAAAAACTTTGATAAAAGCTGCATTAGCAGACTTTTACCGTTCCGTCCATTCCCTACACATATGAGCAACTTGTGAAATGGCATACCCCTCCACAAACAATAGGCAAAGAAATCTAAAACTGTATTAACATCATCTGATGGCATTACCTGATACATAAAATTTAGAATTTTAGAAGATAAAGGATCTTCTATCCATTCATAAAACGATACAATAGAATTTTTTTCATCTTTATAGCTAACAGGAATGTAATTCGTATGTAGAAAATCTGAATGATGCTCTCTAATCTCTAATGTCTTTAAATTAATTGTGCAGTTTCTAAAGGTTACCCATTCAATATCTGAATCGAATTCTTTTCTATCTGTAAGTGTCCTTCTTATGATATGATTTTTTATCTCATTTACCTTCTTGGTATTTATAGACGGATCCATCAATTCTAATTCCTGTTCAATTATGGATTCCCCATTGTTAACAAATATTCCCTTCATTTTATCATAATAATATATTTCTCTAGTATCACTTAATGTCTTGAAAACATACGCATTTTCTAAATTAAAAATTAATCTCTGAATTTTATCATCTTTAACATTTTCAGAAGAAAAACTTACAAAGTCATAGGTCAAGTTTCAATCATTCCTAGTATCCTTACTTTTAAATTTTGTCCTATACTAAAGTAACATATTCTAGGACATACTACTTCAAAAATTCTCAAACCTACTTTTTTTATGAGTATTTTTTGATAATATGGATGATATGTTTGCAATTCATTGAGATGATTAGGATCAATATCCGACGTATCTATAGAGAAATATGGTATTGGAGAACCTACAATAATAGAAGGTACTAATTTTGTAGCTTGATCAAAATATTTTGAAACAGTTAGTATTCTATCGCCATTTTTATCTGGAATAATAATTTTAAGGTTAACCTCTTTACCTAGTCGGTCAGTTGGAATTTTAATTTTGCAAAGATCCAGGAAAATTGAATCTTCTAAGCCTGAGAGTGTATACCTAAAAACTTTATTAGTATCAGTAGGATATTTAGGAATAGTCATAAAATTCTTCTCCAGGATTGAATGACTTACAGATGTTAGAGAGAGCGGGCAAACTTTCTTCTAACACCTCGTCATCCTTTTTTTAATGAAATTCCTTTTAATCATAGAAATTATTCACCTTTTATTTTAGTTTCAAAACTTTCATAATAATGGCGTCATCGACAGCTTCTTGAGATAAATAAGTTGAATCATCTATATTCAATACTTTTATTATTTTTGGATCTAATGTAACTACTGATGAAGTTCCTACTCTATGAACTTTTTTAATGACTTTATTTTGTTTAATATTTTGTAACATTGCAAGTATTAAATACTATCTTACATATATGTCTAATCTTTGATAACATATGTTGTACTAAATTTATATGTGGTACCACATCAAAAAAGTATACCACATGCAACAACGTTTAGTAATGTCAGATCTACAAAATAGTATTCTAAAATTTATAATTTTAAATGAATCTGTAGATTATCAAATGATTTCTAAAGAAATTGGAAGAGATAGAACTACTATTTATCACAGCATAGAATCATTAACCAAAAAAAAATTTGTTAATTATGAAAAAATTAATCCTAAACACAAAAAAAGTAAACTACTTTTTAGACCTACGATTAAAGGTACAATATACGGCATAGGTTTTTCGAATATCAAGCTTGATGATATAAAAAATAAACCTCTTAATTTAGATGAATTAAAAATATATGAAACATACATAAAAAATCTTTCAAAACAAAAAGAATTGTGGAATAATCTTGCTAAAATGATATCTCAAGGATTAATAAAAAATAATCTATTTGATAATGAAGGAAACCTCAATGTATCTAAACCATATGAATTAAATAAGAAAATGCTAAAATTATTTTTGCTTAATGATCTTTTGGATAAAAATTTTGATATAGAAAATTTATTCGCTCCAAATCTAACGGGAATTGATCTTATCAAAGATATAGCAAATCCTGAAGGATTAATACCACTAAAAAAAATTTTAATTAAATTAAGAAATAATTTACAGCAAACTATTGAGTTAATATCCAAAACTATCTCATGAGAGCTCAATCAATCTTTTTGGATATTTTATTAACTGTTGCATATCCAAAATGGTCTCTTTTAAGATTCTTAATTCTTCATCATATTTTTCTTTCATTAATTGTATTTGTTCATCTTTTTCTTGAAGCTTTACTTTGATAATATATTTCTCATCTTCATTCTTTTCTTCTAGTTTATCTATTCGTTTCTTTAGTTTATTTCTTTCATCAATTATAAGAGAATCCATTGATTTGAGATAATCAGATAATAATTCTTGCTCAGTAGCTCTATAATATGAATCAGATATTCCAGTTGAATGAGACAACAATTTTTCTATGTTAATAGGCTTCATGCCACCAAGTTCACAGCGAGTTTTGAAAAATTTTCGATAGCCATGGTCTACCTGAAATTCATGCCTCTTTTTACCTTCTTGCAATCTAGTTCTTATTCCTTGGCCATATAAAACACGTTCCATCAATCTTTTTATTCCAGATGATTTTAGTTTGACTGGAACTGTAGCAAGACCTTTTCCTGTTGGTGTTGTAACATCCCAAAGATTTCTCATAAGCCAACTTTCTTCTGATATCTTTTCTCCAGCATCTCTACGATAATCCATCCATTCCTTTAGATAGAAATAAGCTTCCAATGAAATGAACGAAAAATATTCATCTTCTTCATCTGCATATACTTTAATTTTAGCAGCAATAATTTCATTATTATCGTTCATTATAGGAATAATATGTTTCCATTTTAGATAATCCCATGCTCCCAATCTTATACCTGAAGAGCACATTGTATATACAATTGGTTTGATTCTTCTATCAGGATACTCAACTATTTTTCTAATTTCATCTATAGTTGGTATCCTATCGCTTGCATATCTTTTTCCTCTAGATAATCCTCGTGTAATCTTTTTCCAATTAATTGAAATATCAGACATTTCACAGAATAGTTTGATTGCTTTAAGATAGTTGATGAGAGTAGCTCCAGAAATTTCTTTTTTGTTTATTCGTTCTTTATAGAATAGTACAAATTTCAAAATATTTGTAAATACCCAATTAACATTATTTCTTCCACTATTGACAAAAGTTAAACATTGCTCTTCAAGATTTTCTCCAGGAATTTTTATAAAGTTAAAAAACATTTCAAGACGTCTGCTATATTTTTTCTTTGTAACAGATGACTTCATAGCATGTAAAAATAAGCTATAAGGGTCAATCCTTACATAATTATCATTGTGGGAATCATAATTATTGACATTATGATTTCCAGAGTGCAATACCTTTAATTCTGTTGATTCCACCATATTTCTCACTTTTATATATGTTGGACTCCTATATTAGCACCGATATCGTTGCGGGCCCGTCGGGAGTTGAACCCGAGACAGCCGGATTTCTTTCATTAGAGTTAAAAGTCCGGTACTCTACCTGGCTGAGCTACGGGCCCATAAGGTATTTACAATTCAGTGTAGTGTATATTATTCACTATAAATATTAATCTAATCAATGCTAATAAGTAAAAATTTATAATTAAATATTTTATTCCAAAATTGATATTGAATATAAATTTTTTTAACAAGTTTTACAAAAGAAGAGAGAAATAATTTTATAATTTGTATTATCTTAAACAGATAGACTTCTAATAAAAAATTAAGATAATATGCAAAAAATAAAGTATTACATCAGTTATGTTTTAAGTTTTTGTCTGGTATTACTTATTTTATGTCAATAAGTTTGGTTGTTGTTATAAATGGATATCCAAATCCTACATTATCTGGAATTATACTATTACTATTATTTAAAAAAATAACAATTCTTTTGATTCATTTTCATTTAATTCTGAAATCATTTTATATTTAACTATAAACTATATTGTAAGGAATCCCGCAAGAGGCTAATGAATAATGAAAATCGGATATCCTTGTATAAATTACTCGATTGGAAAAAAAACGGTATCTACATTTCGATTATCATCATATTCAGAAGAACGACTTATTCAATGTATAAACTATAACCTTGCTACTCTTATAGAAATCTTGAGATTTAATATAGATAATAATTTTATGTTCTTTAGAATAAGTTCGGATATCATCCCGTTTGCATCTCATCCAATTTGTAAATTTGATTGGAAAGATTATTTTAAATCTGATTTTATACAAATTGGGCAATTAATCAAGAAACACAATATAAGAATATCGATGCATCCTGATCAATTTGTACTTATCAATGCTAAAAATCAAGATATTGTTACTAATAGTATTAAGGAACTCGAATATCATACTGATCTTTTAGATTTAATGGGACTTGATCATTCAGCAAAAGTCCAAATACATATTGGTGGAATTTATGGAGATAAAGAAAGATCTAAGAAACAATTTATAGTAAATTATAAAAATTTACTATCAAAAGAAATAAAAAAAAGATTAGTTATTGAAAATGATGATCATCTTTACAATTTAAAGGACTGTATTCAAATTAGTGAATATACGAACATACCGATTCTTTTTGATGTATTTCATCACAAATGTTTTGATAGTAATTTACCATTAAATGAGGCTGTACAAAGCGCTAGTACTACTTGGGATCACAGTAAAGATGGCATATTGATGATTGATTATAGCAATCAAGAACCAAATCAAAGAAAAGGAAAACATTCCAAGACTTTGGATATAAAACAATTTGAAAAATTTATTCTCTCAGTTTCTAATTGCGATTTTGACATTATTTTAGAATTAAAAGATAAAGAAAAAAGTGCTAAAAAAGCAGTTAAAGTAATAAATCAAATTAACAGTAATTTACGGAGCAATTAATTTGAAACTTATGATATGGTCAAAGATGAGGAAGATGAAGTAGAAGAAGACGACTAAAATTTATCTTTTAACGTTCTTATCTTTATTACATGATATATTGGATATAAAGCTTGACAATTACTGTAATCATTATTTGGCAATATCATTGTCTTTATGGTAAGTCATATACATTTAAAATTTTTTACAATTTACACATTTGTAATTTACGACTTAATCATATAGACCTAACAATTATCCTACAGTAAACAATCTTGTTCAACTACAACTTTATATTTTATAATAATTGATTTTTCAAAAAAAACTTATATTTGTTGATTGATTAATTTTGTTCTTCAAGTTTTAAATAATTTAGTATAGAAGATTAAGTACCGAAGAACTCCAGACAGCATAGAATTTTGCCTCACTATGTATAACCATTATAAATTGTTTTTAGGTCACATATCTCACTACTACAATTGATAAGACTATGACTATAATTTACTAATTAATTGAGGCTGGGTCATAATTCAATAAACAAATTTTATGATGCTAACAATAGTAGGATGTAATCAGTCGTTGTTATGTACCTAGCATGTATTTGATTGCTCTGTGGGATTATCTTTGTTGGTTTTACAGTTATA
>JAATVJ010000223.1 GCA_014523515.1 Nitrososphaerales archaeon TH1177
CCTTTTTACTTGATTGAGTATATGTTGTGATAGATTATACAATTTTGTTTTATTAGTATTATTCCATTTCTCATTATATATTGAAATTGGTCTAAATTTTGTTTCAACAAAAACGAAATCACTAAGAAATATCAATAATAGATTGATGATGATATTTATAATTTTATTATGATATAACTTGCTTACGTTGTACACCTCTAGAGTAATAGTAGACCAATTAATTAATAAATTAAAAAAATCTATAAATTAAAAAATAAAAAAATAAAAAAAGTTATTTATTGTCCAAATGGAGTAGGTAATTCTGTTCCGACAACTACATCAGAGGGCTTCGGATCTGGATCATCAACTGGTTCAGCTGTAACATAAAATACAGAATATGTAAATGGATTAACCATTGTTTGGTTTATAGTAAGTGTGTTATCTTTTTCATCAAATTTCCCTACACTAAGAGCATAACCTGAGGCATCCCCTTTGTCTTCAAACCATCCTTCATATACCTCACCTTCTGCTGGTGGTTCATTCATTGTAGCAGTTGCCATAACAGTATTAGTTTGAGCATTTAGATCAAGAGTTCCTTTTTTATCTCCACCATACAACTTTCCTGCAGTTGGAGTTGTCAAATCTAAAGATGTTTGCTGTTAAAATACAGTAGTAATAGTAGGACTAGTAACTCCTATACTTAACAGCAGCATTACAATCGATGATAAAGATAGAATAATAATTGATTTCATTAATTTTCAATAAATTTCTTAGTTTAAATTCTTATCTATCAGGATTAATCTTAATAATTCTATCTTAAAAGTAGGACTGGCTCTATATTAGGCAGCACGTCGATAACGAGACGAGGAGCGAAACAGTCTCCTATCAACCATAGCCCCATTAAAATATGAGTACTCAAATATAATAATATTATTTTATAAAGTATTTTATTCTTTTTAATCTAATAGATTTGTAATAGATTCTTTGTGTTGTATTTTATTATTATTTTTATTTCTTAACGTAAGTTTAAATTTACCATTTCTTGGATTGACTCTTAATTTATAGCCACAACATGGGCAGTATGAACCTCGCCAATAAATGAAAACCTGACAAACTTGACAGCGTTTTTGCCCTTTCAAATAGCGCATGCCTCCATCTTTAGGTCTCATTGCTTTATGGCGTGAACATATTCCTTTGCACACCATATATATAATACATTCACACGGAATCAGTAAAATCATAATAACCTATCTATCTATAGATACTTAAAAAAAAGATTAATTGTTATTAAATAACTATATTTCTAGAGCAATTTGGTTTTAAAATGTCTGTAATGGATGGATTCAATCTTTACGATAAATTACATAAAATATCAAAAAAAGTTGAAAATACACCAAAAGAATTTAGAGTATGCTTTATGACCTCATCCGTCTTAAATTACAAAGTGTTAGCAGAAATACATCCTGAATTTGGAGAAGAATGTTATGTTTCAAAAGAGTTTCCAATAGAAGTTTTTATAAAACATGTCAATACTTTAATACATTAATTATATTCTAATAGACAAAAAATTGTCTTTTAACTTCTTTGGATTTTAGCGCAAAGTAAAAGTTTTGATAAGAAGTTATGTTTGATGATTTCTTCAAATGTGTTTGTAATAATATTTTGTTGGTAACTTGGTTTTGCTGTTCTTGTAGTTGATGGTTATCGTTAGAAATATCCAATATCACAACTATCTAAGCAAATATCACCTATAAAAATGGTCAAATTTGACTCGGGTTCGGTGGTATCGTATAGAAATTTCTATACAATTCCTATTTTTATAAATTGTAAATCTATTAAAATAATAAAAAAAATTTAATCTTCTTCTACATCTTCCTCTTCTTTTTCAAATTCATCTTCAAAATCTGTTTCATCTTTATCATCTTCAAATTTGCATTTACCATTATCCCATTCTCCTCCCTTATCTTTACATTCCTCTTTAACATCTTCAAAAGATTTGCCATATCCTTTGCATATTTCTCCATACTTTTTTATAGCTTGTGGGTCATTGCACAAAGCACCTTGATTATATGTCTTTTCTTTATATTTTTCTCTATAAAATTTATTTTCATAATCATCCTCATCTGTATCTTTAAAATAACTGTTTATTGATACAGTTGCAGTTATTGTTGATGTTACAAGTAATATGGCTGAAAAAAGTAATGATATTGTTAATATGATATATTTTTCTTTAATCATTATAATATAATATTAATATGAAAAATAATTAACCTTTTCAATTATATGTACTATTCATATTTTAGAATTTAATAGATGCACGTTGGGGGATATAATCTTTATAGACAGTAAGATTCTAATACAAACATGTATTTAGCCATTATTATTAGAAACTTATTCAATTTCTCTTAAGAGTCAAAAGTAGAGGGCTATCCGTCATTGAGCATAAGGTGTTGGTAAGTGACTTGTATTCGTGAGACTAAAAATCTTTCTGGTAAGTGTAAGAATAGAGAATATTGGATATAGAAAATGTATAGAGAAACCATGACATATAGAGAATATAGTGACTTAAATGAATTATAGGAAAATACTTCTTATCTTTGAATAGCCCTAATGAATATACAATATGAAACTGGAAAATGCAAAAAAGTCCTTTATTAGAAGTATAACCTGTGGCAAAAATGAAAATTATTTGAATATTTCAATTCCAAGACCACTAGCTGGAAGGCTCCAACTAACCCATAACGATTATCTGAAAATTTATTTAGACGAGACAAACAATTTAGTCTTTGAAAAATTATAGGTTTGGTTATAAAATTTGAGCAATAATTCAATCAGAGATAAAACTAACTAAAGAATCACTGATAGCGGTGCTAAAATAAGAGTCTATTGTAGAGATACTACCATCTTGTATTTAGCTTTTATTATTAGAAACTTATTTTAAAATAGTTCATTATTTTGTCAGAAAATAATAAAAAATAAAACAATAAAGACGTTATTTCTTAGACATGGGACAAATAATTATTCCTACCAACGTAAACGACCCAATAATTACAGCAACAAATACCATATCTGCTACTGATGCTAATGATTTTCCTACTACTCCTGTAAATATTGAATAAATAAGGATAATAAATCCAATCAATACAAATAGCCCTAAAATTATGGATTTAATTTCGTCATTTTGTATATCTCTTTATAATCTTTAGCTTTGTTAGATGTATTTTCAGCCATTGCCAATAAATTATATTTAATAATATAAAAACAATTTTAGACTTATCATAACCAAGATAATTATTATAAATATTGTAACTAAACGAAAAGAATAACTAATAGTACTATAGTAAAAGATGTTATAAAATTGAATTCAAGAAAATTTCATCTTAATCTTAAGTATGGAATTACTATATTATTAGCATTAGTGGTAGTAATAATTTCCGGGTCAAATTATGTATATGGACAAGGTCTATCAAGCAATGACAATTCTATGGTTTCTGACCTAGAACCTAATTTTGAATTACCTTCTGACTCAGATTCACTCTCTACTGAATTTATGTCCAATCTTCAAAATTTTACTAATCTATCTAAATTTGACTCTTCAACCGATTTTGAAATACCTCAATTTTATTTTCCTGACGTAAATGGTACATATATTGATTCTGATATAGGCTATCAAATTGACCTTCCAAAAGGTTGGAAAGGAAAACAGATGAACTTTATGATGAATATGGTATTTGCGTCTCCAGAAGAAATTAATCTTGAGGAGATTGAAGAGCCAGGAACTATCATGACTATTTCTGGACTGGACAAGGAATATTTTGATATGTTAGCAGATTTAACTCAATCACAAAGCTTTGGAGAAGGTTTAAATGAAGAATTAGCAGCCGGAATCGAAGATGATGAACAGTTTTTGCAAGATAGTGACACTCTTAGTAATCCTACATCCGATAGTATCATGGATTCATGCAACGACTTTCAAACAGAACCTATTACTATTAATGGTATTAGTGCAGAACAAATAACGGCTGATTGTATTGATGAAAATGGAGTAAATACAAAGGCAAAGGTATATGCATTTGCAACTTCTGATGACTCTATTATTTTAACTTCATTCTATAGTAACTCTAATAATGAATATAATCAATATCTGCCTCTTTTTGAAGAATCTGTAAAAACAATAAAAATTACAACTCCTGGTGATATTGCTAAATCAGAAATGTACAAAAAATACAAGGAAATGGAATTGCAATCAAATAAGACGATAAGCTAAATAACAATTTTTTTCTCATTTTTTATTTTTTTAATATACTTACTCAAATTTCATTCGGGTTCGATGGTCTTGAGGTCATTTTTGACCTCATTTCAAAAATTTCATTATTTAATTATTTAATTCAATTGTAATAATTACTATTTTTTATTATAAATTTATAAAAATAGAAATAGTAGAAGAAAATAAAAATGAGCCATTCTCTTTATATTTTAATCTATCATCACGGAAACCATCCTCCATAATTTTTACTAATCCTAAATCACTCTAAATAGAGAATCTTTATAAACAATGAATGTAGGGTGTCCATATGTTAGTAATTAAGACGCATTATTGTTTACCATTTCATAAAGCAGTAATAGTATGTCTAATTGCTGTCACTTTTGGAATAAACTTACTTGTAGGTTTAATTCCTCTTCAGAATTCTTTTGCTCAGGACTTTGATACCAATGGTGATGGAGTAGTAGACGAACTAGATGACCAATCGGCATCTGCTACACCATCTACTGAGGAAATCCAGATGGATACCAATGGTGATGGTGTAGTAGATGAACTAGATGAAACAACAGCAACACCAACAGAAACAACTACTGAAGCACCATCTACTGAGGAAATCCAGATGGATACCAATGGTGATGGTGTAGTAGATGAACAAGATGAAGTAGCACAAACAGAAACACCTACTGATACAGGAGCGACACCAACAGAAACACCTACTGATACAGGAGCGACACCAACAGAAACACCTACTGATACAGGAGCGACACCAACAGAAACACCTACTGA
>JAATVJ010000224.1 GCA_014523515.1 Nitrososphaerales archaeon TH1177
ATAAGTTCCTGTTTATCAGCGGTTTTTGTTGTTGTAATACTATTTTTATTTTTATTATTATGGTATTGTTGTCTTATGCTTCTTGTTTTTGTTGTTCTTGTTGTTTTTTTTCTGATTCTTCTCGTTCTTTGATTTTTCTATTAGCCCAATTTAAGGATTGTTTCCATTGTCTTTCTATATCTCTGTCGTCAAGTGGAGGGACAGAGTTCTTGATTCCTTTCATATGCTAATTTCTTAATTTGTTCCAAAGTCAAAAATCCCATGTTTTTTACAAGTAACGAATCCATGGCTCGCAAAATTCCTAAATGTCGATTGTGACCTTCTAATATTTTGGTTCCAGGTGTAAATAATTCTTGGATAGAAGGACCAATACTATTGCCATTATTATTACCATTATTACTATTAAATCCATATTGAAAACCGTATTTATCGCAAATACCGCCAATTCTATTTTCTAGATCTTGAGCATTGAAAACTTGTGGCTTTCGTGTTCCTATGATTTGGTAATTGCTCCCATTTTTATGTGGTGAAGTAGAACAAAACATAATTCCCTTAGAGTTTGATTTAACTTCTAAGGCTGGGATCTCATTTGCTTTTATCTTTTCTGCTTTTGAAATATCAACTTTATCGTTTGCATTATTCGGTATTTCTCATTCCTTTATTTTGGTGAAAAATGAAAAGAACTTAAATACTCGCCTTTTAAAGAATCTATAACATGGTTTCAACAAAAACCAAAACAAAAAATATAATCTTATTGGCTTTAGTCTCGATGACATTTATTCTAAGTGTAGTATCCTATACCACACAACAACAAGCTTTTGCACAAGGTATGTTTCAAACACAACAATCAGATTCAGAACGTAACCAAACATCATTATCATCACCAATCAAAGAAGAACAAGTAATCACAGAAGAAGAAGATGTACCAGGACTAGCAAGCCAATCAGCAACGGAAGGAGATCAGAAAATTATTCTAGGTGATATTACTATTCCAATTACATCCGATACAACACTATCACTTGAAATGCCAGATTCAAAAATAACAGTACAACCAAACAAGTAAGCAACTTTTCGAATATCTTTTACTCTTCCTTTTTTCTTTCTATTGACATCTATTCCTCTACTTGTGATATAGTGCCTGTTTGATTATTGATTTAATCATATATATTAGAATATTTTTCACTTTCGCCTGGATATCGCCATGTAATTGTTACATCATAGGAGGCTATATTATTAGAGATATCATCGTCAAGGAACATTTCAAATGGTGCTGTCATATTTGATTTTAAATTACTCGGTTTTGCGTATGTTGATTGACTTCCTATCATTTCTCCAGTTTCATCATAGAAAGTAGCAATAATCGTCACATATTCTA
Organism: Nitrososphaerales archaeon TH1177; assembly: GCA_014523515.1. GTDB lineage: Archaea > Thermoproteota > Nitrososphaeria > Nitrososphaerales > Nitrososphaeraceae > TH1177. Next base: position 1,376 of record JAATVJ010000224.1, read on the forward strand.
CATTTTTGTTAACCATATTGTGCACTTGTCCAATGAATTTATCTGAATTTTCGCCACTTTCCACTTTATGATTTAATAATTCAACTTTCTTTTCTTCTTCTTGTGTAGTTTGACTATAAATAGAATTTTGAGATGCTGAAAAAATTCCTATAACTAAAAAAATACCTATTAACAATTTTGATTGTAATTTCATAATCAAGATTTTCTAATTAAGTAATTAAGGGTTTTCGTAGTATATTTAAAAATCATGTTTAATCTCGGTATATTATAAAGTTCCTCAAGGCTAGAGAGAAGAACTAAAGGAAAAATTTGAGAACTTTATTGCTAGAAACCAGCAGAAGATTTTACAACAAAGTTATTTAATAAATACACAATTATTTTACTTCATCTCTTTTATTTCATTAGGAGAAGGAATTTCTATTTATAATTGAAATTATTCTTTAAATAATCTATCATCATCAGTCTCAATATTGCATAATCAAGACTGTTAAGAGTAACTGAACTTTCATTTAGTTCTAAGTTATAATATGCTTGATTTGCTAGAGTAGTTAAAAAGTTAGAAATTCCTGCTTCACTAATTGTATTTTGAATTTTTTCTCTTAGTTGCTTAATTTCTTCATCAGTATTCATAATTATTATATAGATTAGTAAATGTAGAATTTATCTTTTAGGATACTTTTTCTGGTTCTTGTTCTGCAGCGCTTACGATATCTTCTGCTTTTTGCGAGTATCATTAAATTTGAAGATAATTAAAATTTAATTAAATAAATAATTGTTTTTATAATAGGTTATGGTAGTAATTAGTTTGTAGCATAATTTTTATCATCTTCTTCCAATTATTCTAACACATGCCAGCAAACAAATCATGGCATGATTATAATGAATCTTTGATAGAACGTGGACGTGTTCTAATAGATTTAGATTTCATCAAATCAACCAAC
>JAATVJ010000225.1 GCA_014523515.1 Nitrososphaerales archaeon TH1177
AAAAAAACTTATGGTTAATAAAGATATGAACAATATTAAAAAATTAATAAAAAACACAAGATTTTTGTTATTCCCAAATATATATACTTTAATTGTTTTAATCGCTAAAATAACCACTAATTCAATCAAAATAATTTTCAAATAATAAAAGCTAAATATAAGATAGTAGTAGAACTTGATATTAGACTCTTATTTTAGTACCGATATCGGTATTCCTTCCGACGGGCCCGTACTTTTCTTGGGTTCACTTACCAATTACATTAATCAGTTGTACCAAAAAATCAGTAATAAAACAATATTTTCTACATGGTACATTAATTAGCTTGAGAATTTCTTCAACTGAACCTTGTTATTAGCAAAACATAATAGAAGCAATAGCACAGAGTAAACCAAATTTCAAGGATAGAACTGAAGGATTTGATGTTACTATCACTGTATAAAAAACTATCGCAATCTGATACACACATTAATTGGATACAATTCTATGTATCAATGTATAACGATCTTCTGAATGAAATTCAAACTTTAACTTATGGAATAACGGATTCAGGAAATTGTCTACAAGATATGAAAAGGAGGCATAGAACTATCTTGATCTTTTGCAATTAGCAAATAGCATTATTGTTTATAGGAGGATAATTTTGGGATAGGCTCTAAGATTAAATCTGATTTTATGTTTAATTAACTTAACAACATCGTTCAGTCAGTGAGCTTATCCCTTATAGAGAGCAGAGTTTGAACCTAAGCGTAAATATAAAGTAAATTAGTATGCAGCCATAATTTTCATATAGTCAGAACCAACTCTAGAATTCTTTATTAGTTTCTATTTCCAATATATAATAGAATGATTCATCATACAACTCAACATGGTACAACTTTTTTGGTATTTTATAAATTCCGACCAATGACAAGTGAAGAAAGAGATAGAGCTAACAATGAATGGAACAAATTAAAAAATACTTTACCACAAGGAATTGAACTCATAAGTGAATATAATCATGCATGGGGAACTGAATATAATGGATTTCTAATGTTTCAATCTGAAACAAGTGATTCATTTTTTGAATGGTGGAAAGGTTTCAAAGATACAATCCGTTGGTATGTCGATAAAACTCATACAATAATAGCAAGAAGAAAATAAAATATTTTTTTTGATCATCTTCTAGTTTTTAAGATACTTTATTATTTTTTGTTACTATTGATTTATATTTAATGTGCAATTTTTCTTTATTCTTATTATTTATATTTCCCAACCTTTTCCCTTTGGTTTTATCCCCAAGTTTTCCAGTTCAGATAAAAACGGATATAGTCTTATTTGACAAAAAATTTTTTAAATTATATCAATCAATCTTTTCTATAATGTGCCTACTTTTTTTCTATTCTATCTTGTATTTTTGTTGTAAATATTATATAACAAAAATTAAAAAAAAGTTTTTTTTACAATTGTTATACTTTTATTTATAATAAGTTTCTATTAATAAAAGCTATATTTAATATAATAATTTATCTACAATAGAATCTTATTTTTGCACCGCTATCGGTATTACTTCCGACAGACCCGTTATGATTGCTCTATCTATGGAGAAACAGTGAAATCCTGTAATGCTTGAGGATACGGAATAATAGCTCTGCTAGTCTAACGTATTTCAATTGCTTTTTATTCAATAATTAACTGTGGAATGTTGTTAGCATAATAGTTTCTACAAAACCGATCATTATAAACAATGATATATATGCACTTTTTAATAATAAAAAAATAGATTGGATTCAATAAATTTTATATTTAGATAATTCATCGGTAGATATGTTTAAAAAAACTTCGCTTCCATTATAAAGATCAATGAATTGAGTAGGAAACTTAAAAATTCTTTTTCCCTGTATAGTAATATATGCTTCATCAATTGCTATTACATTGCCTAAATCATTTCCATCTTTTGTTCTAACACCTTTGTGAACTAATCGATCTAAATTATATATTGAGGCCATTTTGTATCTATTAATAGTTATATATATTTACAATTATATAATTATTAGTTAACTTAGTTAACTTTACCAATCTATGGAATAAAAACTCAATTGCTAGATTGCTAAAAGACTAGAATGATAAATAAATAGCTAAATAAAGAAAAATCGTAGAGCATCAGTACAAGGCACAATGCAGCATTATCTATATTAATGGTTGGTCTTTTGATGAAATTTTGCCTTTAATCTCAGATAATATAAAATTTTTCTATTATAATAACTGATCAGATAGCTGTATTGAGACCCATGTAATAGACTATATCAACTAATAGTGTATCAAAAGTTAAATAGTCAATTTAAAGTATTAGTCAAAAAATTGCATATTGACTGTTATCCTTAATTATATTTATATGACTTATTTTTGGAATTGTTATCAGTGCATCATTTGAAGAAATATGATTTAAAGATTGAGATTGGGGATAAATACCATATCCAATTATTAAAAATAAAATTCCTATTGAAAGAATAATTAAAGATATGATAAAGAAAATATTATTGTGGGTACTGATATTATTAGATTCTGTTATCAATGATATAAATTGATTTAGATGATGCAGTATTTAAAAAATGGTAAACCAAGTTAATTGATAGTTTTAGACAATTGTTTTAGATCTAGTAGTTAACAAATTTACTTAATTAGAATACCTATTATTATTTTTACTAATTCCTAATATTCTTTCTATATACAACTTATTCTTCTTTTTACATCTTGGACATTTACTACTAATTTTAGATACATCTTTTAAAATAGTTGCAAACCACCAACATGACTCACATAATACAAATCTGCAATTACTTTTATCATAATAATATTTATTTATGGTAATAATTTTACTTCCAAGCATGTAAATTTATTATCAGTTCAGAATATAAGTTTCTGTTAACTTTGTTAATTGATTTTATATTTATGAGACGGTTAAATTTTATCTAATAAAACTAATACCTTAACCATCAATTTCTTAATAAAGTTAAAATATTATTATTAATTTTTATTATTGAGACAGGAGACACAGATCTATAAATATTGCAAAGAGATAGAGTTTATCTTATAATTGATATTTTAACAAAATTAATTGAGCATGGAGAAGTAAATCAATCGTCTTTATTATTATATTGTAGATTAAACTTGTCTAAGCATAAAGAAATATTTGACGAATTAGAGAGAAATAATTTTATTGTCAAGAAGCATTCAAACGTGGGAAAAAGATTTATAATTTCTTATTCAATTACTTCTGAAGGAATAGAATTTTACAAGAAAATTTTAGAACCCTACGAGAAATTCTTTCCGCGAAAATAGTTTTATTATATAAACAAATCTTATAAATTATAAATTTGGTAAAATAATAGAGAAAATAATATTATTCTTTTATTTATTTATTACTATCGTCTTTATCGACGATATTAAATTTAAGTTTATTAGAAATATATTCTTCAACATCATCTTTTTCTTTCTTGTATGATTGATATTTTTTATGCCATGAACCTATTTGCTTATATTGAAGGATTCCCGTAACAAAAAGAATAGAAGATATTATTATTACTGCAGATAATAATACAATTAATCCAAATCCAAATTCACTTTCTGCTTCTAATACTCTATAGAATGATTGATGAGTAAAAAGATATACTGCTAATGAAATAGCAATTGGAGCAAGAATAATTGA
>JAATVJ010000226.1 GCA_014523515.1 Nitrososphaerales archaeon TH1177
AAAATAGCAGCAACATAAGAATTTTCAATTTTGCCCTCGATTATCTTTCTAAATAAATTTTTAGCTTCATTAAGTGATAAGTTTTCCATAGAGAAAACCTGATACAAAATATTTTTTATATTAAACTCTTCATTTGTCATTTTTTTACAAATGAAATAAAATTATTCAATATTTTCAATCCTTCATCTGTTAATATTGATTCTGGATGAAATTGAACTCCTTTGATAGGATACTGTTTATGAGTTATAGCCATAATCTCATTATCATCTACTGAATTTGCTGTTATTTCTAAGCAATTAGGAAAAGTTTTTCTATCCGCTATAAGTGAATGATAACGAGTGGCATAGAAAGGGTTTTTGACATCTTCAAATAAAGGATCATTTTTATTATAGTATATCTTACTCGTTTTTCCATGCCTAGTTTTACCTGCATTCGTGATTTTTCCTCCAAAAGATGATACTATACCTTGATGTCCTAAACAAATTCCTAAAACTGGAATTTCTTTTCCCAATATTTTTATAATGTTACTAGAAATTCCAAAGTATTTCTTATATTCTGGGTTGCCTGGCCCTGGGGATATGATTATTGCATCTACATTCATCCTTCTAATATCATTAAGAGTAACTTTATCATTTCTGTATACTAAAGTCTGGATATTACTTTGACCTAATGATTGTGCAATATTATAAACAAAAGAATCATAATTATCAATAATTAAAATTTTCATTTATTTATAGATATTATACTATAATTATAAACTCATTTAAACATTTCAATGTAAAATAGAATGATATTATATTTAACGTTATACATTATTCAAAGACAAAATCGAAATAAAATATATTATACTTTTAATTCAATAGTTTAAAGAAGATTTTAGTGATTGAAATGGTTAAATTATTTATTAATGGTTATGGTAATATTGGAAGAAGATTAGCTACAGCATTTAACTTAGATAGAGAAATAAATTTGATTGGTATAGCAAAATATAATGCTGATGAAAGAGCAAAAGAAGCTGTTTCCAAAGGTTATAAAGTCTTTATACCACAATCGATTGAAAAAGATTTTAATAATAAAAAATTAGAATTCAGTGGCTATATTGAAGACGCTATTGAACAAAGTGATATTGTAATAGATGCATCTAAAGAAGGTCTAGGATTTGCAAATAAACAAAAATTTTATTTGCCAATGAAAAAAATGGCTATATTTCAGGGTGGAGAAAATAGGGAAGGGAAATATTCTGTTGCAGATATTATTCACAATTCGAGAGTAAACTATGACAAAGTAGTGGATAAATCATATGTTATCCAAGGAAGTTGTAACGTCTCCGGTATGGGAAGAATCATGCAACCTTTGATCGAAAACTTTGGCGATAGAATTATCAGATATGACGTAACCTTAATTAGAAGATGGGCCGATTTAGAAGATTCAAAAGATGTAAAAGATTCTATAGAATGGGATAAAAATCCTCATCATCAAGATGATGTAAAATCTTTCATACCTAATGCAAATCTATTTGTAGATTCATATAAAGCACCTTCACGGATGATGCATTTACATCAAATGTATATTAGATTTAAAGACAAAGCTCCTTCAAAAAATGAAATTTTAGATTCCTTTGAGAATGAATTTGGCGTATCCATCTTAAATTCTGCAAAAGGAACTGCTGACGTGAGAAAAAAGGCACTTGAAATCGGATTTGTTCATGGTGATACAAATATGGTTCATATTCATCAAGAAGTCATAAGAAGCCAAGACGATGTGCTTAAAATATTATATTCAGATGATCAAACAGGAATGGTGATTCCTGAAAATCATTTATTGGTTCAATCTATGGTTTTTAAGAAACCAAGAAGAAAAGCTTTAGAGTATACAAATAGAATTTTTCAGCTAAATAAAAAGAAAAAAATATTAGAAGAAGAATTCAAATAATATCTTTTATTTTTTTTTAAAAATAACTAAATTCATCTTAATTGTGATTATTTGTTTATATTTGGTTAATACTGAAGGTTTTAAAAATAAGTTCAATTATTATTATTATTATTATTATTATTATCTATTGTATTTTTTATTTCCATCATTTTGCGATGCTATAGGTAGTTATTATAACTCTAGTATAATTTAAAACTGAGGAGTAAAATTGATAAAAATCATAAGTTACCTTGAATTCTAAAAAAAATTAAGAAAGAAAATTTTACCTGCGCATTGCATCAACTTGGCCACTATGAAGCCAATCTTTTAGTTCTTCATGTGATGGCTTTGCATCATGTTTTCCAGCTAAATGGAGATGTAAAAGAACATAATTGACTTGGTTTAATATAGGCTTGTTATTTTCGTCCCCTTTTCTCGCTTTCTGTTTTAAATCAGCAGGTACAGTATTCCACCATTCATTAAAATTTCTTTTTCCATTTTTACTTACATTTGATCCGAAACCTTTTGGCAGTGCCATAATAATTTATCAAGTCATGACCTATATTTTAAACTTATTGATTATTAAAAATTTGAAAGAAAATAAATAATTGCTATTCAAATAAAGATATGATTGGCTTAATTAAATAATAGATCCTTATAATGATAGTCAATATTATTAATTTTTTCAGAACCTTTAATTAAAGGAAACTATGACGTAATAAAAAGAAAATTACATTGGGAGAATTAAGAAAGGACTATGTTATGGATAAATTTGTAATATACCCTAATAATTATGAAGAAACAAGTCATGAAAATATAGAAGTAACAAGTTGCCCTTATTGTCCTGGTAACGAAAAATATACGCAACCTGCAATAGTTTCCCTTGTTATTAAAAGCGGAATTCTCCAACGTTTATCTGATTCTGAAGGAAACATAGTTAAAGATTGGAGTGTAAGAGTATTCACTAGTAATAAGCCCATTATTGTTCCACATAGTTCTACTCTCTATACTGATAAACCTCTCTATAGCGAACCAGCGTACGGCTACCATCAGATTTTAGTAGCTACTCCACATCATGATCAGAATTTCTCCCAAATTTCAGTAGATCAATGGTGTAATGTGCTTTTAGTTTTACAAGATAGAATAAGATGGTTATATACTCAAAAAAAAGTTACTTATGTCTCTGTTTATATTAATAACGGTAATCAATGCGGAACCAAAATTGATCATCCTCATATCGACATTGTGACTTTTTCGGAAATCCCTCCTTTTATAGAATCTAAAGCATTATTATCACATAAATTTGTAAATGAAAATGGAAATTGTCCTTCTTGCATTGCAATTTCAACTGAATTAGATGGACCTAGGCAAATACTTGCAACGGATTATTTTATTGCTTTCTGTCCTTGGGCATCTATATATCCCTATGAATTTTCAATCTATCCTAAGAAACATTCTACAACCCTAACAAAAATCTCTCAAAAAGAAATATTCGATCTTGCTATGATTTTGAGATCCACTTTAGGAGGAATGGCTCAGGTTTTGAATAATCCATCTTTTAATCTTATATTTCAGTTATCTCCTGAAAAGAAAAATAGCAGACAATTTCATTGGCACATAGAAATTTATCCACATACGATTGAACGAACAGGTCTAGAAAAGGGATTTGGTGTTTTTGTTAACAATATTTTTCCGGAGATCTCTGCTTCCAAACTTGGTGCAGCAGCCAGAAAAGAAATTGCAAAGGTTGTAGGAGTTGACTGATTTATCTTAAATATTAAATTAGAATTGGAGAATTGGTTATCGTTAGGATCATTAGGGTTATCAATAATGTTTGTTTTATTACTTGCTTCTTTTTATAATTTCCTCATTGGCACTGAAGGAAAAGGACCTGATAGATATGTTGATATAAATGGGGTTGTCGTCAAGTCAGTTTCTATTTCTGCTGCTCCCTCATTAATCCTAGCTGGAATAGCATTTGGTTTGTCAAAAAACTATGGTAATAAATTGAGCGGATTATTATTATCTTCCTCGGGAATAATTATTACCATCGGAATGATAATTTCTATTAATCTTACTTCAAGGATTCCTAGTGAATTTTATCAACCCATTCTTGTTATAGTTCCATATATTTTTATATTTGGAGGAATAGGAATATTTATTATTGGATTACTTCTTTACTTAAAATCTAAAAAAGGAATTGATAGACAAAGGAGATTTAATTGAAGACTACAAATATCGAGAAAATTGAAATATCGAAACAAAATCTTCCTATTAATGTTAATACTGCGTTATTAAGTGACATTTTTCATATAGCAAAACAAGAAAATAGCCCAATTCTGTCTGTGGTGATTGGGACTAAACCTGATTTTTATAAACAAGCACCTTTGGTAGTTGAGGCAAAAAGAGAAAAATTGCCAGTATTCGTTATAGATACAGGCCAACATTTTGATGATATTTTAGGATTTGGAATAAAGGAATTTAAATTAGAAGAATCAGTAGGTTGTGACTTACAAATTAGAGGAGATCTTATGGAAAAAGCAAGTGAATTAATTCTTAAATTTGGTTCATTTGGTAGATTTTGTAAAGAAGAATATGGTTTAACTTCAAAATTACTTCCTGTTGTTCATGGAGATACTTTAGTTGCAGGAATTGCTCCCTTAGCATGGGTTTTTGGAATGGGTCAAAAAGTTGCTCAAAATGAAGCAGGGCTGAGATCCATGAGTCCAGAAATTATGAAAAAATTAAAGATTACTCAAGAACCTACATTAGACCTTATTGAAAAATTTATTCATGAGCAATTTGAAGGAAAATGGTTTGTTGCACGAGAAGAACCATTTCCTGAACAAATAGATACATGGATATGTTCTGCTGGCACTCAATATTTCTTTGCTCCCACTCAACTCAATAAGGATAATCTTGTCAAAGAAGGATATCCTGAAGAATTTGTTCACGTTGTTGGAAATTCAGTAGTAGATGCGATTCACTTAAAGAGGAAACAAAAAGTATCTCAAAGTATTTTTGATTTATACCCTCAATTGGAAAATGGAAAATGGATAAGAATGGATATTCATCGAAGAGAAAATCTAACAGAACATCGCTTTAAATCTATTATCCATGGATTAGTAAATATTGTAAAATATTCTGACCATAAAGTGATCTTAGTTATGTTGAATGCTACAAAATCTGCCTTAAAATTTTACGGTTTAGAAGAAAAAGTTAGATTACTTGCGGAAGAATTTCCAAACAAATTCTTAATCACTCCTTTATGGAAAGAATATGGACAAGTAATAGAATTTTTGGATAGTGGACGATGTTGGGCTGAAATGACAGATTCGGGTTCAATGCAGGAAGAGTTATTATATTTTAAAAATGTATTATCACTGACAATAAGGTTAAATACAGATAGACCTGAAACAATTTTTGATGCTAAAAGCAATTTATTAATTCCTCCGATAAATTCTGAATGGATTACGTCTATGGTCAATCATCTCTATGATAAATTTGATGATTTTGGAATAAAATCAAGAAACAAAAAAGAAATCTATGGTGAACCTGGACAAGTATCTAAAACAATTGCCAAAATAATTAAAAAACAATTTGAAGATAAAAATACGAGTTTTTATCCTTGGTTTCATCAAAGGATAAATTTATGGAAAGAAGATAATAGCGATTTACAATATATGTAATGAATATATAATTTACTCTAACCTGATAAATAGAATAAAATTTTTTGTCAATATTTAATGATTATTTTTATTTAAAATATTGATTGTATCTTGCATACAGCATTGGTGCTGTTAAATTATTCCTTGCCAAAATCATTATGATCAACCTATTTAAATTTAAAACTATAAAGATAATAAATTTTAACTATTATTAGATAAATTAATTAATGTGAAAATGATAAAAAGATATCGGTCCTCTTTTGTCAAATGCTAATAATGGGGAGAATCTATTCGGAAGAGATTTAGTTACTAAACAAAATAAGAATTTTAATCGTATAATTGTACTTTGTATTGATCGAGATGATGATGTAGGATCTAAAGGAGGTATTGAAACTCCAATAGTAGGTAGAGATTCGTGTATCAACGCCGGTATTCGTTTAGCAATTGAAGACCCGGAGGATTCTGATGCAAATGCGATATTTGCCGCTGTAAAAACTTATGAAGATCTATTAAAAAGAGGAGTAGAGGTAGAAGTTGCAATCGTCGCTGGAAAATATAATAGAGGGGTAGAAGGTGATGAAAAAATTGGATCGGAGATACAGTTTCTAATCAAAAGATTTAAAGCTGATGCTTCTGTAATTGTATCAGATGGTGAAGACGATGAGACTGTCGTACCGGTTATTCAGTCACTTATACCGATAATATCCGTTCAAAGAGTGGTAATTAAACACAGTAGAAGTGTTGAATATTCTTATGCAGTTTTTGGTAGATATATTAAAATGTTAGTCTATGATCCTCGTTATTCAAAATTTTTTCTAGGAGTTCCCGGTGCATTGCTTGTGGCTAGTGGAATAGCTACTATATTTGGCTTGACTAGGGAAGCCATTGCACTAGTTCTAAGTATATTGGGCTCTGCCTTTATAATACGTGCTTTTGATATTGATAAATCTATAGGTGCATTAGGAAAACCTACTCCTACAAGTTTCATAAGAATTTTTTCTCTAGTAGCGGGATTGTTAATAATCGTAGTTTCTATTGCTAACGGACTTTCACATATTCCTCAAGAAATTATTACTCAAGAATTGACAAATTGGGAAATCATTACCAATAAACAAATAGTTGGAAGTTTTATTAGAGGGACTATTTTATTAATGTGGATTGGAATTGGGACTATTTTAACTGGCACTTTATTGGCGAATTGGTTTAGAGGAAGTATAAAAGCTATGTCTGATATTCTAAGATTAGTAATATTGATTTTATTATACTATCCAATTTTACAATTTACTTCTGTATTGACAGAAAGAGCTAATCCTTTTAATCTTATTTCTTCATTACTTATTGGATTGGCTATAACATTAGTAGCTGCAACTTTCCTATATCAATATTATAGAAATAGAAAAGGTGGAGAATCTCTTAAATAGCATTAAATAATATAAAATAAATAAGTATTAAACACTTTATAATTCACAGAAAAATATTAAATGAAAATCCCGATTTTTTCTAATCCTATTTTATTTGACTTAATATTTAAGTTATCAGGTTTTTATAAAATTTATGAAAGATGGCTAGAATCTCAAATATCTAGGGATGTTTTACCAAATCATATTGCTATTATCTTAGATGGGAACAGAAGGTGGGCGAAATATCATTATTTTGGAGTGAACAAAGCTCATAATATTGGAGCAGAGAAAGCAGAAGAATTGTTAAACTGGATATATGATTTGGAAATAAAAATAACTACCATTTATGTCCTTTCCAATGAAAATCTTGAACGAGAAAATGAAGAATTAACTAATATTTATGCATTATTGAGTAATAAACTTACAAAACTTCGAGATGACAATCGCATTCATAAACGAAAGATGAAAATTAAAGCAATAGGTAATATCGAATTATTGCCCAAAAATTTACAGCATATATTAAAAATCTTAGAAGAAGAAACTTCTTCATATGACTCTATGTTTTTAAATATAGCAGTAGCATATGGTGGGCAACAAGAATTAGTGGATGCAATTAAAAAAATAGCGTCTATGGTTAGTTCTGGTAAATTAAAAGTAAATGACATTGATAAAAAGATAATTGAATCGTGTCTATATACTTCACATCTTCCACAATCTGATCCAGATCTAATTTTACGAACTTCTGGTGAAAAAAGATTAAGTGGTTTTTTACTTTGGCAGAGTGCTTATAGTGAATTGATATTTATGGATGTATTCTGGCCTGAATTTAGAAAAATTGATTTTATGAGAGCTATAAGAACTTATCAAAATCGCATAAGAAGATTCGGAAAATAGGGAATAACTTAAAAATATATCATGACTACTATCTATAATATGTATGAACACGGATTTTATCAACCAAATTTAAAAAAGTGGTATTGTAGTTATTTTATGGATGAAAAAGAATGGCTTGATATACATGACTATTTACCAAATCAATTAACAAATGACCAGACATCAAAAGACGATGATAATTAATCTAAATTATTTGGCGATTTTTTTGATGAACGAAACTTCTTCTGGAGCAATATTATATAATATTGAGAATGAAACAATAATCTTTCTTTTATTACACTATTTTCAAGGGCATTGGGATTTTCCTAAAGGGAATAAAGAAAAAGGAGAAAGTGATATAGACACAGCATTAAGAGAGGTTACAGAAGAGACAGGTATAAATGACGTTACTTTTTTAGAGGGATTTAAGAAAGAAATATTCTATAAATATAAACGAAATAATCACTTAATCTCTAAAAAAGTAGTTTACTTTTTGGCTAAATCCAATTCTATAGATGTAGTATTATCATCAGAACACTTGGACTTTGTATGGGAACCATATGAAGATGCTCTAAGAAAAATTACTTATAAAAATTCAAAGGAAATACTTTCCGAAGGCTATAAATTTTTGATTGATTCTTTAAAATCAAATAAGCAAATTAGCAAATGAATAAGGTAATTATTGTATTATTGTGATAGAAATTTATGAGATTTTTAAACAATAAATATAACAATATATTTAAAACAGAATTACAACTTTCCGATTTGGAAATTGAAATTTTCCTTCTTATAATATACAAAGGAATGATGAGTATAGAACAACTTTCAATTAATTTACAATTAGATGAATCACAATGTAAAAAAATAATAGAATCACTTATTACCAAAAATATGATAATTGAATATTCAACTAATCTATTTGAAACTTTTCATCCTCGATTTGCTATTATAAATAGATACAAAAGATTATGCATAGAAAATAAAATTGGTTTACAAAAAAATTTAATAATTGATAACCTTGCAATTGCATTGGAAAAACCATTCGATGCTGCAAGGACTAAATAAGGATAAATAAAAAATTATTTTCTATGAGCGGAAATGACTCTACAAATGATAAAATAGTTTATTTTGGTGTTATCAATATAAATGAGAAAGGAAGAACTATAGGGGCAATAGATATTTGGAGGAGTGTTATCACTAAAGAACTTTTCTGTGAGGAAAAAAGATTAGGTATTTTAGATATAGCAGATTATATTGGGATGCCAAAAATAGATAAAGGTTACAAATGGGCTGTTGCTGTTAATAGAAATCGTTTAGGTAAAGATAGATGGAAATTAATCAAAATCATAAAAGAAGGAAAATTTACTTTCCATGATACTGATGACGAGACTATTATTCATACTAATGTAACAAACTACCATATAAACGATAACGATTGGTGGAATTTTCTTGTTGAAAACAATATAAATCGGAGCATAGAAATTACTAAAGAGTTATAGGCTATGTATGAGTTTGGCAATAACAATGATCTTAAAGTAGATGTCTTTATAAAAAATTCTTCCGGAGGAGAATTTGCCAGCAAATTAAATGGTTATTTCATTGTTAATAATAAAAGTTTTAGATTCTCTGCAATTGCATTTGGACGAATTGGCGGACATAATATAAATTTAAAATTATCAAATTTGTGTATTACCAAATTAAAAAAAATGGAAATTGATCCAGAAAAATTACAACTTACAATTCAGAGAAAATTAATTGAAGGAGATGTCAACCTTCCGAATAATATGACATTACCTAAGTAACAATATCTGCAAATACTATTAAGAAAATTTAAAAATCTAATAATAATTATTAATATATTACCTATTATTTTAAACTTAAAAAAAAGGTTATAATGATCGCTAAACTAATGCATTCTCTAATGATTTTGAACAATTACATAAATTTCTCTCTTCTGATATATTAGGAATAATAGTTAGTAACAATTTTTTTATTTTGTCGACATTTTTACTTAATGTTTCAATAATTTCTTTTGAACTTACTGACACTTCTGCCCAAACATCATAATCAGTTATTGTAGCAATAGATACATAACACATTTCCATTTCCCTTGCTAAAATACATTCTGGAATTAATGTCATTCCTATTATATCAGCTTTTAGTAATGTTCTATAGTAATTAGATTCAGCTTTAGTAGAAAATCTTGGTCCTTCTATACAAATATATGTTCCGTTAGGATGGACTTTATAATTTAATTGTTCTAAATTTTTTATTATGATTTCTCTTAAATCTGGACAAAATGGTTCTGATTGCGAAATATGGCAAACTATTGGACCGTCATAAAAGGTATACTTTCTTTTTTTTGTAAAATCTATAAATTGATCAGGCAATACTATATCGCCCGGTTTATACTCTACTTTAAGACTTCCTACAGCCGAGGGTGCTAAGATTACTTTAACACCAAGTTCTTTCATCGCCCAGATATTTGCTTGATAATTGATTTTGTGAGGTGGAAGTCGATGATTTTTACCATGTCTTGGAATAAATGCAATTCTCTTTTCTTTGTATGTACAAATTGTTATTATATCCGAGGTTTCTCCATAAGGGGTATTAATTTTTATTTCATCAATTATGTTAAAAAGGGTTGGATCGTATATACCCGTACCTCCAATTAATCCTATGGTAGCTGTATATTTTAAATTTTTATTCATAATATTTCACCAATGAACGGACATCATATCCCTTATTTCTTAGCATCTCTGCTCCTTTTAAATATACTAATTCTATAATTACTGCGAAGCCAAATATTTTACCGCCCATCTCCTCAATTAATTGTGCAGTTGCTAAAGCAGTTCCTCCTGTAGCAATCAAATCATCAGCAATTAGAATGCTCTGACCTTTTTTAACAGCATCATCTTGGATTTCAATAGTTGAACTGCCATATTCGATATCATACTTTTTTTTCTTTGTTTTTCCCGGAAGCTTGCCAACTTTTCTCACAAGTATAATTCCCTTTTTAAAATTTCCTGCTAATAAAGATGCAACAGTAAATCCACGTGATTCAATTCCTGCTATTAAATCAATTTCGGATAATTCTTCTGGCTTAATAAATTCTTTAGAAATTTGTTGTAGGGCAACAGAACTTCTAAATAGTGGATTTAC